>LFSJ01000162.1:283-3699 GCA_001512695.1 Tepidanaerobacter sp. DTU063
ATTAATGACATGCCTTCTGACGGCATAGATGTATCATGGCTGTGGGATACAAATTTTGAAATACTGCTGAAAATCGATGACTCGATTGCAAATTACACGGTTTTTGGCCGGCGAAGATATGACATGGCTCTTCGCTTGAAATATGCGGGGATTGATGAAAACAAGATTACTGTTTCAGCAACAATTGAAGATGCAGTATATAACCTGGTTAGGACCGAGAGCAATACAGGATATGTTTTGGTAAACTACAGTCTGCTCTTTGAAACACAGAAAATCTTAAAGGGGCTAAATCGAGATGTTAAAACTGACGCTGTGCCATCTGTATCCTGAACTTTTGAATTTGTACGGTGATACCGGCAACATTATCACGTTGATTAGGCGCTGCCAGTGGAGGGGAATAGATTTAAACGTTGTAAATCATAATGTAGGAGATAAAGCAGATTTTAAAGAGGTGGATATTTTTTTCATAGGCGGCGGTGCTGACAGCGACATAAATATCGCAAGCCATGATGCAGGAAACATAAAGCCGCAGATGGAATATGCNNGAAGGCAAGGTTGTGCTTGCAATTTGCGGTGGATACCAACTTTTGGGCAAATACTATCGTGGAAAAAGGGATGCTGCATGCGGTTTGGGCCTTCTTGACTTTTACACTGAAGCCGGAGACAAGTACTTTGTAGGCAATGTAGTGGTAAAAGTCGGCGATTATCACCTGATAGGCTTTGAAAACCACAGCGGCAGGACCTATTTAAACGAGTTAAATCCCCTCGGCCAGGTGATTTCCGGTTTTGGCAATAACGGCAAGGACAAAACCGAGGGAGTCAGATACAAGAACGTCTTTGGAACATATCTTCACGGCCCGCTGCTGCCAAAAAATCCAAAGCTCTGCGATGACATAATAAGCATAGCCTTAAAAAATAAGTATGGCATCGAAGAACTTCAGGAACTCGACGATTCCTTAGAAATAAAGGCGCGGCAACACACGCTAAAATTCATCAATAGCAAGTTTATTTCTTTTGCTTAAAATTATATAAATGTCAACAAATTTATTTTAAGGATTTATGACTGCTGTCTATGTCGTGCCAACAAAAAAATTAGTAACATGTCACATGATATTAAATTTTTCCATATAATGGGCTTGATATAAAAAATTGTTTGAGTTATAATAAAGTTGAAAAAAAGAATATTAATACAAGTTCAGCTTCTAGGAATCTGGTGAAAATCCAGAGCGGTCCGGCCACTGTGAGTGGGGAGCGAGCTTTCAATTAAGCCACTGGCATTTGCCGGGAAGGCGAAAGCGAGCGATTATCCACGAGCCAGGATACTAGAATGAACGGTTCCCATAATATACCTTCCAGGGAAAGGTCATATTAAAATTTGTCTTAGCATAAAAGCACCCTAACCTTGATGAAGGTTGGGGTGTTTTGTTTTTAAGTAAGAACTAAATAGAGCAATGTGGTGATAAAGGGAAAAGGGTGAAAGTCCCTTGCTGTAGTCGCAGCTGTAACCGGTGATGAAGGCTTATTTTTGCCACTGCCGCAGGTGGGAAGGCTAAGCTCGAAGATGAACCGGAAGCCAGAAGACCTTGTCATCGCATTGTCTTCTCGGTTATCTCCGACTTAGAGATAGGGAAGACGCTTAACTGTTATTCCATGAATCTTTAAGCCCCCTTTTCCCCCTTTTCTTTAATCGGAGAAGGGGGCTTTTTAAATACAAGGAGAGGAAGCTTAAAGTAATATAAAGTTTTATCAGGAAGGGGGAGTGCTGAAAAAGTATCGACAAAATATCCATGAGAAAAGAGTAATTTTAAAAGGGGGACAGTACATATGAAAAGGAAAATCATGAGCTTAGTTATAATTCTTTCGATGATTTTAGGTTTCATACCGGGCTTACAGCCCAAGGCATATGCGGCAGACGAGCCGACAGTACTAGAAGATGTATATGAAGACAAAACCGATGAAGAGAAAATAACAGATGCGATTGAAGCATTGAGAAGTTACTACAGTAGCAAGGATTTTACATTCCGGGTAGCGCTGGCATATAACTTTACCAGCGACAACCTAGAAAGAGACTCGCAAATAATACAGCAAAGATTAAAGATGAATGAAGAATCTGCTAGTCCTTCAGACTATTCGGGAATAATAATAGGCCTTATTGCAGCAGGTAAAAACCCCAGAAATTACAATGGTAAAAACTATGTACAACTTCTAATACAAAGCCTGGATGATCAGAACTGGGATGCCTATCCCACTTCAATTGCCTGGGGTATATTGGCCTTGGATATGGCAAAGGCAGAATATGATGTAGAAAAGGCGGTTGATGCACTTTTAAGTTATCAAATTGATAATGGAGGCTTCGATGGCGGATGGGGTGACAGTGTTGACGATACAGCAATGTGTATAATGGCTTTGGCCAAGCATAAAGACATTAAAGGAGCAAAAGATGCTATAGCAAAGGCTAAAAAATATATAAAAGACAAGCAGGAGGATAATGGTGGCTTTGTATCTTGGGGTGCAGAAAACCCATATTCAGCAGCTGCAGCAATCCAAGGGCTTATTGCTATAGGTGAAGACCCGCTATCGGAAGAATGGACCACTGAAAGTGGAAAGACCATCTTAGATGCTCTCCTGGAGTTCATGATAGATGACCACTTTGAATATGTATCCGAATGGGGAACTGATATAGATTCAATTACAGAGCAAGCATTTTGTGCCCTTGCAGACTTGTATAGGGGAAAATCCATGTTTCATGAGATCGTTATGAAAGATGTAGAGCCCCATGAAGTAAGGATACAGCAACCTCCGTATACGACTATAAAAGAAAACGGCAAGCTGAAACTTAGGGCAAATGTATATAATCCCGATGGTGAGATTATATTAGGCCATAGCCTCCTCTGGGAAAGCTCAGATCCGGCTGTAGCCGAGATCGACAGTGAAGGCTTGGTCACTGCTAAAAGTGCAGGAAAGGTTACCATAACCGTTACGGTAGAGGGCCATGACAGTATAAAGGACACCATAGAGCTTACCGTAGAGCCGGAAGAATTTAAAGTAACTAGAATCGATACAGGTAAAATAAAGAACGGCAGTGAAGCTAGACTAGAGTTTAACATACGGGAAAACATGGAACAAACCAGGTCTGCAACGCTGATTGTCGCCCTCTACGATAAAAATACCAACAAGATGATCAATTACGCTTTTGCAACAAAAGAATATCAACCGGGAGAAAGTACCAACTTAGGTGCGGGTTTCTTGGTGCCCGAAACCGGAAACCATATTATAAAGTGTTTTGTATGGGAAGACCTGGAAAATCAAAATGTAATTCTGGCTAATCCCATTGATATTGATGTAGAAAAATAAGTGTAAGCACAACCTACTCCCTGGTGTAGCTGAAACAAAGCGTTCAGCTACACCACCACTTT
>LFSJ01000056.1 GCA_001512695.1 Tepidanaerobacter sp. DTU063
ATGAGCAAGCAGTCAGAAGAAAAACAATACTAATAGTTAACACTGCCCAACTTTGCTTTAGTTTTTTTGAAAAAATGATAAAAAACCACTCCCTTAAAAAAATTAAAGTTCTATGTATCCTAAAAAAAACACATAGAACTTAGTTTAATATTATAACGCAAAAGAAACATTATAGCAAATTTGTTGGCATAAAATTAGAATCATGGGGTTTTCGCCCATTTGCTTTCCAAAAGGCAAAGTTCATTTTTATTTTCATCTACTATACTGTGAAGACATGTTGTATTTTCACCCTGCCTTATGATTTGAGTAAGGGTTTTGATGTTTTTACCATATGTGGTTTCTTTTTTGTATGTTACTTTAAGATTAGTCAAAGTACAGTTTAAGACAATTTCGAGGGGCACTGACTCAATGGCCCAGGCGGCGTATTTTACATTGTTTACATGCCTGTTGGTATCAATATCGCTGTACCTCACGCGAAATTCTTTTTCCACATCAATTAAAGAAGGTGCCGCTGCGTCTTCAATCTCTAAGGAATTATCAACGCCGACTCCGTATATTTCGTACATCTCTCTTGGTATCTTGATGGGGCGTTTCTTTACAGTGTCTACAAAGAGCCACTGTGATTTGGCATCTACCAGTTTTTCACCTTTGTGGCTTAGTATTTCAAAGCAGCGATAGGCAAAAAACTTATAAAAAGAGTGGGGAGCGGTCCTTACTCTTACCTTTTCCCCAAAGACCGGGTACCTATGTATATTTATATCCCACTTATAGAGCATCCAGGCAAGCTTATGTTCCCGAAGATAATCTATGCCTACCCCTAGCTTTTCACTTTGACTGGTTGCCACATCGTCCAAGTAATTCATCAGGCTCGTGACAAGCACCCTTTTTTTATAGTCAATTTCATAATAATGTATGCGGTATTCTTGTTCAAATAAATTGGGCTGCAAGGCTGACACCTCCGGCAAAAATTACAAATTTCACAATTTCAATACTATCATAAAATCGGCATTAAGTCACATAAATTTACAAAATAGCCAGGATTGACACGGCTGGCCCTTTGCGGGTATGATAAAAGAGAAAACAAAATTATTTGGAGGTTTTCCGATGAAAAAGAAGTTACTAGTTTTTTCAGCCCTAGCGCTTTCTGCAGTCTTTATACTTTCTGCATTTGCCTTTGGGGCAGTAGCTACCAAAGACATTAAGGTACACTACAGGAATATTAAGATTAAGGTTAACGGCAAGGTCATCGATGTGGGGAGCGATGAACCCTTCATATACAATGACCGTACATATGTTCCCATACGGTTCGTCAGCGAAGCCCTTGATAAGGTGGTAGAGTGGGATAACAGTCAGAACACGGTGATAATAAATGATAAATCCCCTTCCGAGATATCACAGCAGTTGGCTGCAAAGGATGCGGAGATACAAAGGCTTACATATCAAAGTTCATTGTTACAAGGCAAAATTATTGAACTACAAAAGACCATAGATGAATTGGAAGCGGAAAAGAAGAAAGTTGAAGATAAAAAGAAAAACGCCGCCGATTACTTGGAGGACTATCTGTATGACGAGTATTCGGAGTGGAGAGATATTGAATTTGATTACAGTGTTAAAGAATCTAAAGGTGACTTTATTGTTACAATAAAGTTTGACAGAAGGGACTTTAAATCCGAGTGGAGTAAAGTGACGGAAACAAGGATAACGAATTGGCTCGAAGATATATATGACTTTATCGAAGATGAGTTCCCCGATTACGGATTTGAAGGCAGCATATATGATACCTATGCAAAAGAAGACTTGGTGACATTCGAAGAGTCTAAGGGCAAAATCAAGGTAAAGTTCTACGACGTTGATGATGACTACGATTTAGCCGATCTGGAAGATGACTTGAATTACTACTTTGGTTCCGGCCTTACTACGTACCATAAAAATTTTGGAAAATTAAAGGCCTATATAGAAGTTGATGAGTACGACTACGATGATGAAATTTACATAACCGTAATAGTGGACACTTCCAGGTACGCCGATGAATGGGAAGATGTCAGGGATACCGCTGCCGCTGATGATTGGCTCTACGATATCATGCAATTTGCCTATGATGAGTTGGAAGACTATGCCATATACGGCCATGTGGAGGACAGCAAGGGCAAGACCCAGGCAACCTTTGAGTGTAGCTACTCCGGGCGCATGAAAATAGATTGGAAGTAGCTTTAACGGGCGGTTGATTTTTTAAGTCAGCCGCCTTAAATTTTGGAATAACTACAAGGAGAGGCAGGCATGTTCGGCAACAGGGGCGTATCGCTGGTAATTGTCATGTTTGTTTCTACAATTGTAATGTTATTGGGCACTGCCCTTTTAAATATGTCTACAAGCGAGTATTTGATGGGATCTTATGGTAGGGATTATACCGCTGCCTACTATCTTGCCGAAGGGGGCATTCAAAAGGCCTTGGCCCTCTTAAAAGAAAATCCTGACTATAGGGGGGATAGCGGCTGGCAAAGTATGGGGGCAGGTCAGTATAGAATAAAGATTTCCAGGGAATACAGCAATAATCTCGTGAGAATCGAATCTACCGGCAAGGTAAACAAGGCGGAGGTCTTGATAAACCTAAGGGCTGATGTGCAAGTAGAAATTGATGAGGAGGCGGAATACGACCCGCCCCTAGTAAATATCCATATTTGGGTTGAAAACTGGGAATATAGAGGACCCAATTAACGTCTAAAATCCTAAAATTTAAAAATTACGTCTATTGAAATTGGGTATTGAATAAATATTCATATGGGCGTATAATTATAGCTAGGATTTTAACCACCAAGGAGGATGNNNNTGTGGAAAGAGCCAGCAGCCGAGTGAAAGTGCTCCAGCCGGCAATGGCCAGGCAGAGGGAGAAAAGGAAGTTTGGGTTGTAGGCACGTCACCTGACTATCCCCCCTTTGAATTTGTAGATGAACAGGGCAACTATGCAGGTTTTGACATGGACCTCATCCAGGAAGTGGGCAAGCGCCTGGGAGTTGAAGTGAAAATTGAAGCTTTGGAATTTGAAAGCCTCATTGCATCCCTCAAGCAGGGCAAAATTGACGCCATTATTTCCTGCATGAGTCCAAATGAGGAAAGGCTAAAAGAGGCTGACTTTACAAAAGCTTACTATAATACCAAACACGGAATTTTAGTAAACCCGGAAAGCGATGTAGACATAAAAGAACTCGAAGATATCTTCAACTATGAATTCGGCGTTCAGACCGGGACCACCATGGCCGTATGGGCCGAGAGCAAGGTTCAAGAGGGTGTAGTTAAGGAATCACAGGTAAAATACTACACGGATGCCAATGCTGGAGCCCTTGATGTGAAAAATGGCAGACTCGGCGCCTTTGTAGTGGATGGGCCAGTGGCATATGAAAAGGCAAAAGAGTTGGATATAAAAGTAGCGTTGGAGACCGTTCTTGAAAATGACGAAAACCCCGGTATTGTCTTACCAAAGGGTTCTACCGAAATGCTTGAAAAGCTAAACAAAATCATCGACGATATGATGGCTGACGGCACAATAGCAGAACTTGAAGAGAAATGGCTTAAGCAATAATATGGAGGTCTGTTGATGAAAACCGAAATCTTATTTATGAAGCAGGAAGATGTAATTGAAGCCGGAATTTTGGACATGGAAAAAGTTCTGGAAATGGTGGAAAAAGCCTTCTACCTGGAAGGCCAGGGAGAGATTATAAACCCTCCGAAGACTGTTTTTGGAATTCCAATAGGAAAGGAGCCCGAGTCTCATTTCTTTGCAATGCCGGTATATATAGGCGGCGATGTGAACCGGCCGGGCATCAAATGGGCGGCCGAGTCAATGGCAAATGCAAGGACCGGCAATTTGCCCATGGGAATTGACCTGGTGATACTAAGTGACCCGGTGACGGTGAAGCCAGTGGCTATCATGGACGGCATGGTAATTACGGCCATGAGGACCGCCGCTGCAGCGGGTGTGGCCGCCAAGTACCTAGCTCCCAAAGGGGCTAAGACAGCAGGCTTTGTGGGGGCAGGCGTTATCGGCAGGACCATGATAATGGCACTGAAGCAGGTAATACCCGGTCTTGAAGAGATCAGGCTGTGCGATTTGANNACTTGAAAAGGCAGAAAAACTCGCTGCAGAATTTGAAGGTATAATTAAGGTGATTCCTACAGATAATGTGGAAGAGGCCTTAAGCGGTGTCGACATAATAGCGACCATGACAACCAGCAGAAAGCCTATTGTTAAGGCCGAGTGGGTAAAAAAGGGAGCAATGATCATACAAATGAGTTCCTGCGAAGTGGAAAGTGCTGCCGTGAAAAAAGCCCACAAAATAGTAGTGGACAGCTGGGACCAGATGAAGGAAAATGAACTTTCTGTCTTGAGCCAGATGGTCAAAGCGGGAGATTTGGATGAACAAGATATCTGGACCTTAAACCAGGTGGTATGCGGCAAGAAGCCGGGCAGGGAAAATGATGATGAGATAACCATGTTTAGCTCCCGGGGCATGGGCTGCCTGGACATAATAATAGGTGATTACCTGTATAAAGAGGCCCTGAAAAAGGGTCTCGGTCAAAAGCTTGTGTTATGGGATGAGGCAAAATGGGTATAAATTTTGCTGCCAATAAAGTGTTAGCGAGTATTCCATACCTCCTCGGGGGGGTATGGATTACCCTTCAAATAACAGTACTCGCCCTTGCACTGTCAACGGTGCTGGGCCTTTTGTTGTCTCTGCTAAGGGTTTACGGCAAGGGCATATTCCACCGTTTTTCGCTAATATACAGTCGCCTTATGAGGAGTTTGCCGCTCCTTGTTATTTTATTTATGCTGTATTTTCTGGGTTCTGAAATAATCGACATACCCGCTTATTGGGCCATAGTACTTGCTTTGGCCTTTCACAGCGCTGCGTACCAGTCGGAAATTTTCCGCGGCGCCATTCAATCGATAAGTAAGGGCCAGATGGAGGCAGCCTTGGCATTGGGAATGAGCAAATACCAAGGCATTTTTTCCGTTATCCTGCCTCAAGCCTTAAGAAGGGCCATTCCTTACTGGGCCAACGAAGCAACCATAGTGCTAAAGGACTCGTCTTTGGCGTACGCCTTGGGAGTTACAGAGCTGATGCGCAGAGGCGAATACGTGAGTGCGCGGACATCTCAGCCCATGCTCACATATATAATTGTTGGCCTAATATATCTAATCTTGACTTACGCGTTTACGAAGAGTATGAATAGGATTGAGTACAAGGTTCGAATTCCGGGCCTGGAAAGGTGAATTGTAGATGCCAAAACCAATTTTGCGTATAGAGAATTTGCACAAAAAATTCAGGGATACAGAGGTTCTGAAGGGCTTGTCGCTGACAGTCTATGAAGGTGAAGTTGTGGTTATAATCGGGCCCAGCGGGACCGGCAAGAGCACGCTACTTCGCTGTATCAACCGACTGACGGAGCCTGATTCGGGTGATATTTACTTGGAGGAGCAGAAAATTGAGCCCGGCAAATCAAATTTCAGCCAGATCCGCCAGCAAATAGGCATGGTTTTCCAGGACTTTAATCTGTTCAACCATCTGACGGCCGTGCAAAACGTGGCGATCGGCCCCATTAAGGTAAAGAAAATGGACAAGAAAAAAGCTTATGACCTTGCCATGAAAGAGCTGGAAAGGGTAGGCATGGCTGAGAAGGCCGGAAACTATCCGGCAGAGCTTTCTGGCGGCCAAAAGCAGCGCGTGGCCATTGCAAGGGCACTGGCCATGGACCCGAAGATTATGCTCTTTGATGAGCCCACTTCAGCCCTGGATCCAGAGCTCATCGGCGAGGTTCTGGAGGTCATGAAGGATCTGGCAAACGCGGGCATGACCATGATGGTGGTAAGCCATGAGATGGGCTTTGCCCGGGAAGCGGCTGACCGCATTGTGTTTTTGGAAGACGGGGTAGTTGCGGAAGAGGGAAGTCCCGAAAAGATATTCAACAACCCTGAAAGAGAGCGGACTCGCGAGTTTATCAGCAAAATAGCCCGGCTAAACAGCGGCGGCGATGACCGGGGGTTGAATAATAAATGATGGAACACATAGAGTATTTTATTTACATCTGGCCTGACCTTTTCAAAGGCTTGATCGTATCCCTTCAGCTCTCGGTGGGAGCTCTGCTGCTGGGCCTGGCAATCGGCCTTCCCATGGCCTTGATGAGAACTTACGGCAGGGGCCTTGTCAAAACTTTGGCCGTCATGTATATCGAGCTAATTAGAGGCACTCCCATGATAGTCCAGTTGTTTTTGATATATTACGGCTTGCCTGATATGGGCATACTGCTGGACAGGTTGCCTGCGGCTATCATAGCCTTAGGGATTAACAGCAGCGCGTACCAGGCGGAATACTTCAGGGGCGCCATTTTGTCTATTGATGAAGGCCAAGGCCTTGCGGCCCAGGCCCTGGGCATGACGAAACAGCAGGCTATTGTAAATATTATCTTGCCACAGGCCTTGAGGCTGGTACTGCCTCCCTGGTCTAATGAAGTTATATACATGGTAAAATATACATCGGTTGCCTTCCTGATTGCCGTGCCTGAGCTTATGGCCAGAGGCAAGATGCTAATAAGCAAGACCTTCAAACCCCTGGAAACCCTTTTCTGGGTTGGCGTCATTTACGTCATCGTCTTGTCCATCATTGCAAAGATCGTAGACATGGTTGAAAGGAAACTCGCTATACCAGGCTTTCAGATGAGCAGGGAGGATTATTAACTTAAATTTCAGGTGCCTGGCACCTGGAGTTTAAGTTTTTTTATATTACCTCTTTGTGTATCCCTTCGACTGCAAACCTTCCATCGGCCTCTAAAAAGTCCAAAATCAAATCCAGCTGCCTATCTATCAGCTTGCGGCTATTCGAAACGCAGGCCATGCCTATAACAGTGCGGCGCTTTACATCCTGCATGTCTATTTCGGCTATGGAAACATTGTACTTGTTTTTTACTCTATCTATGACGCTTTTTACGATCTGCCTTTTTTCTTTAAGTGAAAAGATATCTCCCAAGGATAGCTCTACCGTCATTATTCCTACTACCATGGTTATCCCCTATCACATGAAATAATTGCCTTAATTGTACCAAATTGAAGTTTGTTGTGCAATAAAACTACAAACTGTAATCATATGAAACCGGTTTAAAATTGATAATATAGGAGCAAGATGGGGAAGGAGAAAGGATATGTACCAGTTCTTATTTATAGCAATCATATCATATATTATCGGCAGCATTATCAAGGTAGCTAATGGCAGCAGAAGATACAGTTTAGAATTTGCCAAAGGTTTTTTGATACTTCTGATATCAGGGATTTATCTTCATTCGGGGCTCTCGTATCTTATGGCCTCAGTCGGTGTTCTGGCAGGTCAAAGCAGGCCATTATTTTCGAAGGCCAATGGGAGCAGCACCGAAGTTGTTGCTTTAGGTATAATGTTTTTCATGTCACCGGCAATAGGTATTGTTTTGTTGCTGATATTCGTTATTTTTTATATGATCTTGAAGGACTATAACCGAGCAGTTTTTGCTGCCAGTTTAACTATTCCCGTTATAGCTTTCAAAAGCTTTCGAAGTGATAGCTATATAATAATATCCATGATAATCTTTGCTAGTCTTTTAATTCAGTTTGGATTGCCCTTTCTTGAGAAAAAAATGAAACCGAAATTGCTTTACGACATAGGAGTAGGGTTGGGAGTCCTGGGCTTTTTGATTCTTCTTTACTTTAATAAATATGTCTATAGAGGCTTTGGTTTGCAAACAGACATAATCCGGCACGGTACTCATCACTTCAAGTATGTGGCTTTGACCTTTGATGATGGTCCCGACCCCGTATATACTCCGGAAATTCTTGATATATTGAAAGAAAAAGATGTTCGGGCAACTTTCTTCCTCGTAGGGAAAAACGTCAACAGTTATCCGGAAATAGCCAAAAGAATAGTGGAAGAAGGCCACTCCATTGGAAATCACACATATTCTCATAGAAGCTTGATACCACTTACGGCCAAAAGCACTTATAAAGAAGTCAAGGATGCTGAGACTGCTATAGATGAAGCCACAGGTGTTAGACCCACTTTGTTTCGACCACCGAGAGGGGTCTATTCCAACTATGTTCGAGGACTGCTGAAGGAAGAAGGCTATACATTGGTCCTTTGGGATTTGTCAGCTGTGGACTGGGCAGAACTTGCTCCCAAAAAGATTGTCACAAATGTGAAAAATAGGGTCAAACCCGGCTCCATTATTTTGCTTCACGACAGCGGTGACCTGATAACACACAGAGGGGGCAACAGGGCTTCAACTGTAAAGGCTCTTCCGGAGATTATAGACACGCTGAGAGCTCAGGGATACGAATTTGTGACTGTGGAACAGATGATATTTATTACAGAACTAATGGAAACGGAGGAACACTCTCATGAAAATAATCTTAGCCCAGCCCAGGCACATTAAGATGGCGGCGGAAATATTCTGCCTGGCTTTTGAGCAAAGCATAACATTTTTTACACCAATTAGCCGGAAGGTGAAAACAGCGATTGAAGACATATTTTATTTACTTCACCGCGCTTTCGAGCAGGGATTTTTTGTCGCAGTTGAAAATGATAAGCTTTGCGGCTATGTCATCATGGCTGATGGTATTAAAAGATTGTGGATAAAAACTATAACTTCAGGCTTTCTCATAAAAGCCATATTGTCAGCGGCAAGCGGGAAATATGGTCTGACACCTTCGGCGCTTTATAAAATTGTTAAGAACAAATTACTATACTTTCGATTCGAGATGACTACGGAACCTTCTGCCCAGGTTTTATCAATTGCTGTTCATCCTGAGCATCAAGGTAGGGGTATTGGTCAAAAATTGCTCTCAAAGGGAATTGAGCATTTGGAAGCCTTGGGGATAAGGAGGATAAAGCTGGAAGTAAGGCCAAATAACATCTCGGCTCTAAAAATATATGAGAAATTTGGTTTTCGCACAGTAGGTGAGGCTGAGGATTTACAAGGGAAGTGGCTTATTATGATGAGGAAGGATTGTCTTGGCGAGAATAATATGTTAATATAGCTAGGATCTGCAATCGTTTATATTCTGTGGAATTGGAGGTAAGTAATTTGAGCAGGCAGCAAAATATAAAAATATCAACAAATGCTATGGCGCAACTTATTGCTATGCAGCAGGATGAAATTACGGATCACGTGACCTATAAAGCCATAGCTCGGAAAATAAAAAATCCGGAAAACAAGAAAATCCTTGAAAAGATTGCGGCTGAAGAAAAAAAGCACTATGAAATATTAAAGAGATATACAAATCGCAGCCTAAAACCCGAGCCCCTCAAGGTGTGGTGGCGGACGCTGATGGCGAGTATCCTCGGATTTACCTTTACGATAAAGCTGATGGAAAGCAGCGAAGCTATAGCCCAGCACAATTACAGTGACCTTATTAAAGAAGTGCCTGAAGCCGAGATAATAGTTGCAGAGGAAGAAGAGCATGAGGAAAAACTCATAAACATGCTTAACGAGGAAAGACTGCAGTATGTGGGCTCAATGGTATTAGGACTAAATGATGCACTGGTGGAACTTACTGGAACCCTGGCAGGCCTTAGCTTTGCCCTTCAGAACACCCGTATAATAGCATTGTCCGGGCTTATTACCGGAATTTCCGCTACCCTTTCAATGGCGTCCAGCGAATTTCTATCGGCAAAGAGCGAGGGTAACAAAGATGCCTTAAAATCGAGTTTCTACACGGGCATCGCCTATCTGATAACTGTAGTAATGCTGATATTGCCTTATCTCCTTTTGCCGCCCCAAAAATACATGCTGGCCCTGTTTACAATGCTGATTACCGTAGTAGCAATTATTGCCGCTTTTAATTACTATATAGCTGTTGCAAAGGACTTGCCCTTTAAACGAAGGTTTCTCGAAATGGCGACAATCAGCTTAAGTGTTGCAGTGCTTTCCTTTGTGGTGGGCCTCATAGTTAAAAACGCACTAGGTGTTGACATTTAATAACAGGCACTTAAAGCCGAATTTAAGTTTTGTTTTACGACTTTAATCTCAGTGTCTAGCGCAGGATTGGTAGAGTTTTACTGGTGTTTTTTATGATATTTACGACGGTTGACAACGGGATAAATCTTGTGCTATACTTTTAAATAGTCACCGGACAGGAGGGGTGTCCGAGTGGTTTAAGGAGCTGGTCTTGAAAATCAGTGTCTCGAAAGAGCCGTGGGTTCGAATCCCACCCCCTCCGCCATATAAATATTAGCTAAGACGTGGAGAGATGGCCGAGTAGGTCGAAGGCGGTCGCCTGCTAAGCGATTATACGGACGAAAATCCGTATCGAGGGTTCGAATCCCTCTCTCTCCGCCATTTATATGCGCCTGTAGCTCAACTGGATAGAGCGTCTGACTACGGATCAGAAGGCTGTGGGTTCGATTCCTGCCAGGCGCACCATTTATTTTGCGCCCGTAGCTCAGCAGGACAGAGCAGCGGTTTCCTAAACCGCGTGCCGGGGGTTCGAGTCCTCCCGGGCGCACCATGCTCATATAAAATTTAGATTAAGGCTGTAATTTAGATATGTCCACACCAAAAAACGAGAAGGATTTATTTTTTATGACTCTTGCCCTCCAAGAAGCTAAAAGGGCTGCGGAGATTGACGAAGTTCCCATTGGCGCTGTTGTCGTTAAAGATGATGAAGTAATATCAAAAGCTCACAATCTGAGGGAAACACTGCAGGATGCGACAGCTCATGCAGAACTTTTGGCCATAAAGGAGGCTTGTGAAGTCCTAGGCACATGGCGATTAATCGGATGTACTTTATACGTTACCCTGGAACCATGTCCCATGTGCGCCGGTGCTGTCATCCTTTCAAGGGTGGATAAACTAGTTTTTGGCGCAAAAGACCCCAAAGGGGGCGCATGCGGAAGCGTAGTAAATCTTACCGCCGATGATAGGTTTAACCACCGCCCGGAAGTTGTAGAGGGCGTGATGGCAAAAGAGTGTGGAGAGATACTGAAAGCTTTTTTTCAGGGCAAGCGAAAAAGACAACGATAAATTCATAGAAACCAAATCGCTATCTAAAATCCTGCGTGGAGAGATGGCCGAGAGGTTGAAGGCGCTCGCCTCGAAAGCGAGTGGGCGGCAACCCCGTCCCGTGAGTTCGAATCTCACTCTCTCCGCCATAAGATATTAATAAGCGCTTGTCATATTTAATAAGTCAATGTGACATTTTATATATCCTATGATTTTAGCGTGGAGAGATGGCTGAGCTGGTCGAAGGCGCGCGACTGGAAATCGCGTAACCGTGTTAAAACGCGGTTCGAGGGTTCGAATCCCTCTCTCTCCGCCATTTCATTTAGAGAATAAATTATATTTTATATTCAAAAAGACCACTAAGAAGTGGTCTTTTTTGTTTCTTCTGTCAATATTAATCACAACAATGGGAAGGACATCTAGGAGCATTGCCCAAGTTGCACAAGATTTTCAAGGTTCCCGAAATACACTTCTATAGGCAGTAAAAGGGTTGAGAACCTTGATAAGTTGCCTCAATTATTCAACATTAATCGTCCTACACACAAAAAATAGTAAGGTGCTATATTATGAGGGATTTTGTAAGAAATAACCTGATTCGAATTGAAACTTCAAGAAATGATGTGAAAACAATTTTATGTAATTACGAACTGATTGACTTTAGACACAATGAAAGTATTATGTGAAAGTCAGAGAGATGTTATTAGACAGGAAGATTTAGGTCGCCGCATCTACTGCGTACGTGAGGATGATATGCTTTTTTACTAATCAGTTTTTTTGCAGAGATAGCCAATATTTAAATAGGCTACTCTGCTTTAATTATCTGGGTTATGCTATCTCCGGCTCATCGAAATCAATGCTGTTTTCGTATCTTTTTATTGCTTCACCTAGGAGCCTCAGAATTAGGTCTTCATAAGACATGCCAGCTACCTCTGCCATCAAGGGGAAATCGCTGTAGCCCCGCTGAAGTCCTGGAAGGCTATTGATTTCCAGCACATAGGGCTTATTGTCTTTCACCCTAATATCTACCCTAGCAAAGTCCCTACATCTCAAAGCATCAAAGGCCATAATAGCAGCTTTTTCCAACATATCTTTCTGTTCTTCAGTCAATTTGGCAGGACAAAGGATTTGCTTTTGTCCCCCTTGGCCATGTTTAGATTCGAAGGTGTTAAACTTGTCAAATTCTGCAGTGACCTTATCAAAGTCAATTTCTACAATGGGCAATACCGTTTTGTCATTGCCATTGCCGATTATACCTACGGTATATTCCCTGCCATCAATATATTCTTCGACTATTGCCGGGGGCTGATAGTGCTTTAATAACCTTTCAACTCTTTTGTACAGGTCTTTGTCCGTGTTAACCAAATTGTCTTTGTGGATACCAAAACCGGAACCTTCACAGGCTGGTTTTACTATTGCCGGAAATTTCAAATTGGGATCTAAGTCTTCTTTGCCCGTGTAAAATTCCTGAAAATATGGTGTGGGCACATTGTGAAACTTAAAGATTTTTTTTGCAAATGCCTTATTTAGTGCTAAAGCATGGGCCAGCACACCGGAACCTACATAAGGTATTCCTAGCATTTCCAACAAGGCAGGTACTTGAGACTGTCTGCTCTCACCCTTGATCCCTGTGCTTAGATTAAATACGAAATTGACTTTGCTTTTTAAAAGGTTGTCAATTAAATTTTTGTCGGCGACAATCCTTTTGACTTTGTACTTCTTGGAGAGAATTTCCTCAATCTCATTTGCAGTTATTCTTCTCTGCTCTTCCGCTTTAATATCCTCGATACTGTGCATATTTGAGCCAATTTTACTTACAATTAAACCGATCGTATATATATGAACCCCTCCTTTGTAATTTTTTAATATTTATCACATGAAAATGTATTTTTATACAGATCAGCTTTTGAGTAAACGGTAAAAAGACTTATCCAAACAAATTAGA
>LFSJ01000200.1:0-15570 GCA_001512695.1 Tepidanaerobacter sp. DTU063
TATATATTCTATAAGGGTTACAAAATTCCTTCTTTTTGCAATATTATATTTTTCTAGCGACCCTTTATTTTTTCAAGGGCAGCCTTTGCTGCATTTTGCTCCGCTTGTTTTTTACTCTTGCCTATCCCGGTGCCCAAAATCTCGTTTTTCCACACTACATTTACGTAAAACACCTTGTCATGATCCGGGCCTGTTTCTTTTGTCACATTGTAAAAGACTCTGTCGCCACCTGACTTTTGCAGGAATTCTTGAAGATTTGTCTTATAATCAATGTCTCCCTCGCCATACGCAGCTTTTGATATCACAGCTCCTAAATTGCAAATTACAAAATTATAAGCATCCTCATAACCTTTGTCTATATAGATTGCCCCAATTAATGCTTCAAAAGTGTCTGCAAGGATTGAATTTTTATTCCGCCCTCCTGTGTTTTCTTCTCCTCTTCCCAAAATAAGATAGTCACCCAAGCCCAATTGCCTTGCAACCCTAGCTAGACTTGGTTCGCAAACAGTAATAGCGCGAACTTTTGTCATCTGCCCTTCAGTTAGTAAATCATAATTTCTATAAAGGTATTCACTTACAGCTAATTCAAGTACGGAATCTCCCAAAAACTCTAATCTTTGATTATTATCCTGGTACAGACTTCCTTTCTCATTAGTATAAGATGGGTGTATAAAGGCATGATTTAAGGTATAAACATCACTAAATTGAATATTTATCTTCTTTTGTAAAGCGTTGAGTTGTAAAAGCCTATTTTGGTCTACCAACATATTTATTCCTCATTTAAATTTTTTTACAATAATGCATGCGTTATGGCCGCCAAAACCCATCGAATTTGATAAGGCTATGTTTACAGTTCGTTTTACAGCTCTATTGGGCACGTAGTCCAAATCACATTCGGGATCGGGGTTTTCATAGTTGATTGTAGGTGGAATCTCATCATTATAAACTGAAAGAAGTGTTGCGACAATTTCCACTGCGCCTGCGGCACCTAGCAAATGGCCGGTCATCGATTTTGTGGAACTTACTGCAAGCTTATATGCATGCTCACCAAAGGTATTTTTTATCGCCATAGTTTCGAATTTGTCATTTAAGGGCGTGGAGGTCCCATGTGCATTTATATAATCCACATCACTTGGAGAAATGCCAGCATCGGATATTGCAGCTTCCATTGCACGAGAGGCACCTTCCCCTTCCGGTGATGGCTGTGTCAAATGATAGGCATCGGCTGTTGAGCCATAACCTACAACTTCACCGTAAATTTTTGCATTTCTCTTCAATGCACTATCTAATGATTCCATTACTAGTATTCCAGCGCCTTCACCCATTACAAAGCCGTCCCTTTCCCTGTCGAAAGGCCGGCTAGCAAGGGATGGCTCATCATTTCTGCTAGATAATGCTTTCATGGAAGAAAACCCTGCCAGGGAAAGCATTGTTATTGGTGCTTCTGTGCCTCCCGATATTATAATATCAGCATCCCCTCTTTGTAAAGTCCTAAATGCTTCACCGATAGCATTTGTTCCTGATGCACAAGCAGTAACCACTGTAAAATTGGGACCTTTCAATCCAAAGGCCATGGATACTTGTCCCGAAGCCATATTGACTATCATCATCGGTATAAAAAAGGGACTTACTCTCTTTGGACCCTTGCTCAAAAGGATGCTGTGCTGCTCCTCCCAGGTTGCATTACCTCCTATGCCTGAACCCAAAATAACACCTATCCTTGTTTTATCAACAGTCGAAAGGTCCAGGTCTGCGTCTTCAAGGGCCATCTTTGTAGCCGATATAGCAAACTGAGTAAACCTGTCTAATCTTTTCAGCTCTTTTTTTTCTATGTAAGCTTCCGGATTAAAATCCCTTACCTCACCTGCTATTCTGGAAGGAAGATCGCTAGTGTCAAATCGGGTAATCTTATCTATACCTGATTTGCCTTTAACTAAGGAGTCCCAGAATTTATTTAATCCGGTGCCAACCGGAGAAATAACACCCATTCCGGTTACTACAACACGTTTCTTTTCCATAGTTTACCTCCTCGTAGAAGATAGTTTGTTATGCTGAAGTGCAAAAAGTCACCTAGGTGCAGTAATGATAATCTTGTATTCAACACAATTGAGTATTATATTTTAACGGGATATCCCTGATTACAAAATCAAAAGCCTCAACAAAAACAAAGTCCCGTAGGTGAGCTACGGGACGTATTATGATTATGCGGAGTGATTTTTTATGTAGTCAATGGCATCCTGTACCGTCTTAATCTTTTCCGCATCTTCATCAGGTATTTCCATATCAAACTCTTCTTCAAGGGCCATGATAAGTTCCACTATGTCCAGAGAATCTGCTCCTAAATCATCAATAAATGCGGCTTCAGGTACAATCTGATCCTCATCGATGCCTAGTTGATCCGCAATAATCTGTTTTATTCTGTCCAGTATCTCCACGGTGTCACCCCCCTTCCTCAGTGCATAGTATGATTAATTTTATTAGTTTTATTCCATATTCTAAAGATATTACAAAGTCATACCACCGTCAATAGCGATTATCTGTCCCGTTATGTAGTCAGCTTTTTTTGATGCGAGAAAAACTACTAAATTCGCAACATCATGGGGGCTGCCTAGCCTTTTTAAGGCTATCATGGAAATTATATCGCTGTTCTTTTCAAGGAGCGAAGCGGTCATATCTGTCTCAATAAAGCCGGGGGCAACTGCATTTACTGTAATTCCACGACTTCCCAGCTCCTTAGCTAAGGACTTTGTAAGTCCTATTATGCCAGCTTTGGAGGCGGCATAATTTACCTGGCCTATATTACCGTATATACCTACAATAGATGATATGTTGATTATTTTACCCTTCTTTTGCTTTATCATGTATTTTGCACAAGCTTTTGAACAGTTGAACACTCCTTTTAAGTTAACATCTATAACCTTATTCCAATCCTCCTCCTTCATTCGCAAAATCAAGGTATCTCTCGTCACGCCAGCATTATTTACCAAGACATCGATTCTCCCAAATTCACCTATTATATCGTCAACCATCTTACTCACCTGTGCAAAGTCAGATACATTTGCACTATACTTTATCGCTTGTTGACCTAAATCTTCTATTTCCTTTACTACTTCTGCAGCCATGTTTTCCGATGATGAATAGTTGACTATGACCTTTGCTTGCTCCTTCGCTAATTGCAAACATATTGCCTTCCCTATACCTCTGGAACCGCCTGTCACCAGGCACACTTTGCCAGCAAGATCCATCACTTCAGCCTCCCAAATTTTTGATGGTTTTGTAAAAGGACTCCGTATCTTCCACGTTTGATACTTTTAGCGTTTTATCAATTTTTTTGACGAAACTGCTTAAAGCCTTGCCTGGACCAACCTCAACAAAAGTGTCTACACCACTATTTATCATCTTTTTAATACAGTCTTCCCATAACACGGGAGAATTTACCTGTTTTATTAATAGTTCTTTAACCTTATTGCCTTCACTTACAAAATCTGCATTTACATTTGAAATAACGGGAATTTTAATGTCTTTAATTGTTACATTTTCCAGTTCTTTCGCCAAATTGTCTGCTGCAGGCTTTAATAAACTGCAGTGAAAGGGTGCACTGACTGAAAGCATCACAACTCTCTTGGCACCTTTTGCTTTAGCTAGCTCCATGGCTTTAATCACGGCTCTGACTTCTCCTGCCAACACTATTTGACCGGGGCAATTGAAGTTGGCCGCTTCAACAACTCCTTCGGTAGAAGCCATTTGGCAGATTTCTAAAACCTTTTCCCTTTCAAGGCCTATTATTGCTGCCATAGTGCCTTTGCCTACAGGAACTGCTTCCTGCATGTACTTGCCTCGCTTTTGAACTAAAGGTACAGCATCACGAAACTCCAATGATTCAGATGCCACGAGGGCCGAGTATTCGCCCAAACTCAAACCTGCTACAACATCGGGAACTATCCCTTCCTCTTTAAGTACAGAGAAACATGCTATACTGTGAGTTAAAATAGCCGGTTGAGTATTTGTGGTTTCCTGCAATTTTTCATCTGGTCCTTCAAAACACAATTTGGAAATTTTGTCTTTTAAAACCTCATCTGCTTCTTCGTATACCCTTCGCGCTGTATGAAAATTGTCGTAAAGGTCCTTGCCCATTCCTACGTATTGTGCACCTTGACCCGAAAAAATGAATGCTGTTTTTCCCACTCTTGGCACCTCCAATCAGCTTAAACTTGATAAACTATTAAGCAGCTTCGCTGCACCTTTGATAATATCCTGAATGATGTTTTCAGCACTTTTTACTTCTTTGATCATGCCGGAAACCTGGCCAGCCATCACAGAACCGTTTTCCACATCACCATCGACAACGGCAAGTCGAAGCTTGCCTTGACCTAGGGCTTCCAACTCAAAAACGCTAGCTTGCTTTTGCTCCAACTCTTCAAACTTAAGAGACAGTTTGTTTTTTATAACTCTCACCGGATGGCCCGTTGTCTTTCCAGTTACAATTGTACTTCTATCTTTTGCAGTGATTATGGCTTCTTTAAACTTTTCGTGTGCCGTACATTCTCTGGCGCAAACAAAGCGAGTGCCCATCTGAACCCCCTTTGCTCCCAAGGCCAATGCCGCAAGAAATCCTCTAGCATCCGCGATACCTCCTGCTGCAATTACAGGTATTTTCACGGCATCTACCACTTGTGGCACCAATGCCATCGTTGTCAATTCACCTATATGGCCGCCACACTCCATGCCTTCGGCGATCAAGGCATCTGCGCCTACTCTTTCGAGTCTTCGAGCCAATGCAACTGATGAAACAACGGGTATAACTTTGATACCTGCTTGCTTAAGTTTAGACATATATTTTCCAGGATTTCCTGCACCCGTCGTCACCACCGGGACCTCTTCCTCTACAACCACATCAATAACTTTGTCTACATGCGGTGACATGAAGTATATATTAACTCCAAAGTTTTTATCTGTAAGGCTTTTTGCCTTTTTAATCTCATTCCTCACTACATCTTCTGGAGCACTACCGGCAGCTATAATCCCCAGGCCTCCTGCATTTGATACAGCTGCAGCTAGTTCCGCCGTGGCCACCCAGGCCATGCCCCCCTGAATTATGGGGAATTCTATATCAAGCATCTTACATATTTCAGTATAAAACATGCTCTCCTCCCAAGCTTAATGCTTATTGAAGCTTTATAAGTTCCATTCAATTAATACTGCACCCCATGTAAGTCCTGCACCAAAGGCAACTAATATAATCTTATCTCCCTTTTTTATTTTCCCCATCCTTACTGCCTCATGCATGGCTACCGGAATGGATGCAGAAGACATGTTTCCATATTTGTCCAGGTTAACCATTACTCGTTCTATCGGGAACTTTAGGCGCCTTACAGCAGCATCTATGATCCTGATATTTGCCTGATGGGGAATTATTAAATCAATGTCATCTAGCGTCAAATTTGCCTTTTCCACTACCCTTCTCGTGCTGCTTTCAAAGACTTTCACGGCAAATTTAAAAACTTCATTGCCATTCATTTTTATATAATGTCTCCGATTTTTTACTGTATCATAGTCTGCCGGTTCCTTTGTGCCTCCCGCCGGTAATTCAAGGAGATTCGCACCACTTCCATCGGCACCCAAAAAACTTGTTGTGATGCCCCCTTTTTGGACTTGACTTACCACAACAGCTCCTGCTCCGTCTCCAAAAAGTATACAGGTGTTTCTGTCCTGCCAATCGGTTACTTTAGACAACACTTCGCTTCCAACTACAAGGACATTCTTATATTTACCGGTCATAATGAACTGGGCAGCCGTAGTAAGCCCGTAAACAAAACCCGTACAGGCCGCCTGAATATCAAAGGCTGCCGCATTTATTGCCCTGATTTTATCCTGAATTATACAAGCAGTGGCAGGAAACGTGCAGTCCGGGCTTGAGGATGCAGAGATTATCATATCGATGTCTTCTGCTTTTAAATTTGCATCCTTGATGGCAAGCCTTGCAGCCTCGGCTCCAAGGTCTGATGAACTAATATGAGCCTGTGCAATTCTCCTGTTCAGTATTCCGGTTCTTTCTACAATCCATTCATTTGTCGTGTCTACAATTTTTTCAAGTTCAGAGTTCGGCATAACTTTATCCGGCAAAAATGAACCAATTCCTATAATCCCTGCCCTCATCTTAGTTACTTCTCCTTTTCAATACTCAATTCGATATTCTCCTTTAATTTTTCGCTTATGTTTGCTCGTGCAAACTTGTAGGCGGCTTTTATGCCGTTAGAAATTGCCTTGCTGTCTGAAGACCCGTGGCATTTTATCAAAACACCGTCAATGCCCAAAAACATTGCTCCTCCGTACTCAGAATAATCCAGGCTTGCTCTGACTCTGTTTAGAGCTGGTTTAAGCATCATTGCGCCAATGGAATATGTAAAATTGCCTTTGACTTCTTCTTTTAACCGTTTAAAGACATATGTTCCGAAGCCCTCCAGGGTTTTTAGAAAAATATTTCCTGTAAAGCCATCGCATACAATCACATTTACCTTCCCATCAAAAATATCCCTAGGTTCAACATTGCCTACAAAATTTACGTTTTCAATTTGCTTTAAATCGGAATATGCTGCTTTAATAGTAGAATTCCCTTTTTCTTCTTCAGCGCCGATATTCATAAGGCCAACACTAGGATTAGGTATTTCTAGAATCCCTTCTGCATAAATACTCCCCATCAACGCAAACTGAACGAGATTTTTCGGTTTTACTTCACTATTTGCACCGATATCAAGGATCACTATAGGCCCGTTTTGAGTTGGAAACACCGTTGCAATTGCTGGCCTGTCAATACCCTTTATCCTTCCTACCACAAACAACCCTCCGGCCATTAGGGCACCGGTGCTGCCTGCAGATACCATTGCCTGGACTTTTCCTTCTTTTAAGAGTTTTAGTCCTTTTACAATTGAAGATTCCTTTTTCTTACGGATGGCAGTCACAGGCTGTTCATCGTTTGTGATTACTTCTTCTGCATGAATTATTTCCAAGGAACAGCCAATTCTATTCATATACGGCTTTATTTTTCCCTCATTGCCTATTAATATAACGTCCAGGCCAAAATCCTTTGAAGCTATGCATGCACCCTTTACAATCTCTTCAGGTGCCCTATCTCCGCCCATTGCATCTACCAGTATTCTCATCTTTTTGCGGCTAATCTTTTGCCGCCGTCCTCCTTTCTGGCTTCATAAAATTCCGTGCTTTTCTTCATCATCAAGGGATACGAGGATGAATTTAGCCCGAAAAACTTCTTGTTGCTTGACATAAGTCCTTACAAATACAAATTTCTTATTGCCCCTTATTCTGGTAACTTCAGCTTTGGCCACGAGCGTTTGACCCACTATAACCGGTAATTTGTATTTGATGTTAGCGACTCCTGTCAGGGCAACCTTTGCATCGATAGTTGCTATTGCCAGCGAATTTGCTTGAGCAAATATAATATCTCCCCTTATGACTTTTGTCTTGCCAAAAGCCATTTTGCTTGTCGTTTCTAGAATGGATATTCCCCTCTTATCAAGTTCCAGGTCGACTATTTCCCCTACGATTTCTTCTATATCTATAGAGCGAACCTTTGCATAATTTTGTTCGGCAACAGCCTTTATCCTTTCCCTTAATTCAGGTATTTTAAGCTCCATCCTATCGAGACGAATGGTCTGAATGCTTACATCAAATTTATCTGCCAGTTCCTCATCATTTAAAAAGGGGTCGTTTTCAATTGTGTCCAGCAATAATTTTTGCCTCTCGCGCTTTGTAAGCCATCGCTTTGCCACCTCAAGCTCACCTCAATGGTAGTTGATATTAGCACCTGCTTCTAAAAGTATATATTATATTATATAAAAAAAATACAAAAAATCAATACTTATGGTAATAAATATTTAGAAGAAGAGACCCTGCCAACAGCGCAAAAAGATATTTTATGTCTTGGAATCTTGTCAAGAGCATAAAAAAATACCTTCGAAATGAAGGTATTTTATCGGCTATTCTATTCATTACTCTGCTTTCACTTGAATAACTTCGCGATTCCTGTACTGCCCGCAGCTTGGACAGGCTCTATGGGGCAGCTTCGGTTCGTGACAATTGGGGCATTCTGAAATTGAGGGCAACCTTAGTTTCCAATTGCTTCTCCTAGAACGGGCACTAGATTTAGATGATCTATGTTTTGGGTTGGCCATTACTACACCTCCTCCAACTAATCGCTTTTTAATAGTTGCTTTAACACTGCAAAGCGCGGATCAATGTTGTCAGTTTTACACTTGCAATCAGTCGTATTCATATTCGCGCCGCAGTTAGGACACAGTCCTCTGCAATCACTGCTGCACAATATTTGGCTTGGCCAGTTAAGCACAATTTCTTCTAAAATCTTTGGGTATAAGTCGATTTCATCCCCAAAGAACGGTATTATGTCTTCCTCCCCAGATTCTGAAACAATATCGCTGTATTTTAATGAAAAAACGAAATTCAGGCTGATTGGGGTGGCACTAAGACACCTAGAGCACAGTGCCTTTGCCTCAACTTCTATTTGCCCGGTAACCTGGTATATCCTGTCTCCTAAATTCTCTATCTGGCCTTTTGTCCTCAGCGGTCCTACAAATAGTATATCTTCCCGGTTTAAATCTAGCTCTACGTTTTCTTGCTTAAAATCAAAATCTAAAACACTGCCCACTGCCTGTTTCAAACTGACCAGATTTAGTTTCACAAGAGGTCACCTCAAGAAATCATATCTTATTATATATTCAGGGAAAACCGGTGTCAAGAAATTTTAAATCAATGCTACGGTATCCATTGCAATCATTAATTCTTCGTTTGTCGGGATCACAAGTACTTTTGTCTTTGCAGCCTCAGCAGAAATATCCGCTTGTTTGCCCCGGACTTGGTTTTTCTCCTCATCTATTTTTATGCCGAAGAATTCCATGTCTTCACATATCATCTTTCTAGTGGTACTTGAATTTTCTCCAATTCCTCCTGTAAATACTATTGCATCGAGTCCATTCATTGCTGCAACATATGAACCGATAAATTTCTTTGCCTGGTAAGCAAAAATCTGTAAAGCGAGTTGAGCTCTATTATTCCCGTTATTTGCCGCATCTTCTAAATCCCTAAAATCACTGCTGACGCCGGAAACTCCATAAACACCGCACTTTTTATTTAAGTAGTTGTTCATTTCATCAGTTGAAAGGCCTTCCTTTTCCATTATAAAGGGAACTATGGCCGGATCGATATTGCCGCTGCGGGTTCCCATTAAAATTCCTTCCAAAGGTGTAAAGCCCATGCTGTTATCAATTGACTTGCCGTTTTTAACAGCAGATATGCTGGATCCATTGCCAAGGTGCAATGTAACTAGTTTTGTCTCTTCAATGGGCTTGTTAAGCATTTTTGCTGCTTCAGCAGATACGAAGCGATGCGATGTTCCGTGAAAGCCGTATCTTCTAACACCATATTTCTCATATAATTCATATGGCACACCGTATATATATGCGTAATTTGGCATTGTCTGGTGGAAGGCAGTGTCAAATACGCCAACCATAGGCACGTCAGGTAGCAGCTCTCTTGCCGCTTCAATGCCCACAATATTTGGTGGATTGTGCAGTGGTGCCAGTTCCACGCATTCCTTCAGCACATTCATCACCTCATCGGTGATTCTTACAGAACCGGAGAATTTTTCACCGCCGTGCACTACTCGATGTCCTACTGCAGATATTTCTGATATGCTCTTTAGGACTCCGTGATTCTCATCCAAAAGGGCATCCAGCATCATTTTAACGGCAACTTTATGGTTTGGGATATTATCCGAAATTTCGACTTTGTCCTTACCTGCCGGTGTATGTTTTAGCATTCCTTCATTTAGGCCAATCCTTTCAACCAGGCCTTTTGCCAGAACTGATTTATTATCCATATCAAAGAGCTGATATTTTAAAGATGAACTTCCACAATTGATAACAAGAACTTTCAAATTAAAAACCTCCTATGCTTTTATTGTTCATTTGCCTGTAGGGCAGTAATTGCGACAACATTCACAATGTCTTCCACGCTGCATCCTCTTGAAAGGTCATTTATAGGGGCAGCCAAACCCTGGCTTATTGGGCCAACGGCTTCCGCCTTTGCAAGCCTTTGAACGAGTTTGTAACCGATATTTCCTGCATTGAGGTCAGGGAATACTAATACATTAGCTTGTCCAGCAACCTTGCTGCCGGGCGCTTTCGAACTCGCTACTTGGGGCACCAAAGCGGCGTCGGCCTGAAGTTCTCCATCTGCCAGCAGCTCCGGAGCCTGTGCTTTCAATATCTTTGCAGCTTCTACAACTTTATCTACCATTTCGTGCTGAGCGCTGCCCTTCGTTGAAAAAGACAACATGGCAACCCTTGGCTCATCATCCATTATTGCCTTCCAGGTTTTTGCTGTGGCAATGGCAATCTCTGCCAGTTGATTGGCATCCGGATTTGGATTTATTGCACAGTCAGCAAATAGCAAATGGCCATTTGAGCCATATTCACAGTTGGGAACAATCATCATAAAGGCACTAGAAACTACCCCTATTCCCGGTGCCGTCTTAACTACCTGAAAAGCCGGTCTGAATACATCGCCAGTTGCAGTAGCCGCACCGGCAACCATACCATCTACATCTTTATTTTTTACCATTAAAGTGGCATACCAGACCGGATCTTTTACCAACTCCCCGGCTTTTTCCATAGTCATACCCTTGTGTTTGCGAAGTTCGTATAGGAGCTCGCTGTAATCATTGGCTTTTGATGATGTCACAGGGTCTATGATTTCAACACCTGATAGGTCAACTTCCGTTGCCCTACTCTTAAGTTCTTCCGGGTTTCCTAGTAGCACAACTTTAGCTAATTTCTCCTTTGTGATGATTTCTGCTGCCTTTAAAACCCGTTCATCTGTTCCTTCTGGCAGCACAATAGTTTTGGGAAACGCTTTAGCGCGCTGCCTTATTTTTTGAATGAATTCCATTTTTGTTACTCCTTCCTTATATCTCAAATTTTTTTATTTTAAATTAGTGAATTGTTATTAGTCTGCATCTTAAACCTTAACAATTATACCATAAAACTAAGATAAAGTTTGGAAAACAGCATATTTTAATGTAATATTTTAGATGATATTGGCAAATAATTATTATTTAACATAATTATTCTTCTATGCCGAAACAAAAATTCCTCCTTAATATTTTTTTGCATTTGTTATATAATAGTCAAAAGCCCTTGGAGGTGACGATATTGAACGTAGTAGGTGTTGTTGCAGAGTACAATCCCTTTCATAAAGGCCATCTGTACCATTTAGACACTATCAGGAAAGTTTATATGCCTGATGCCATCATGGTTGCTTTAAGCGGCAATTTCGTCCAAAGGGGAGAACCGTCAATTTTTGATAAATGGGCAAGAGCTGAAATGGCTCTCCATGCTGGGGCAGACTTGGTTCTAGAATTGCCAGTATGTTTTTCTACCGCAACAGCAGAAATATTTGCAGAAAGCGCTGTAAAACTACTATTGGAATCTAAAGTTGTTAACGCTCTAAGTTTCGGCGTGGAAAAATTCCACGAAAAAGAACTGCACTATTTAGGCAAACTCTTTGCAGATGAGCCAATTTCCTTTAGGAACATATTGAATGAGCATTTAAAAAAAGGCCTCTCTTTTCCAAAGGCTAGGGAAATGGCAGTAGTAGAATACCTATCAGCAAATAATATTAATTTAGATATAAAATTAATCTCAGGATTGCTGAACAAGCCAAATTCCATTTTGGCAGTCGAGTATATTAAGGCATTAAACAAACATGGGTCTGATGTTGCTATCTTGCCTGTTGTAAGAAGGGGACACCAGTATCATGATAAAACACTGAGCAAACAGTACGCAAGTGCAACAGCTATAAGGCAGGCGATAAGCTCTCAGAGTCAAGACTTCATGGATAAGATTATTCCCCATTTGCCGGAATCCACCGTTAACATTATATCAAGAGAGATAAAACAGCGTCGCCGCCCAGTTTTTTTGCAGGACTTCGAAACTTTAATATTGTATTCCTTACGGCGTCTAAGAGCTTATGAACTTAAAAATTATTTTGATGTAGAAGAAGGTCTTGAAAATCGATTGAAAAAAGCCGCACAATCTTGCGGCAAGCTTGAACAGTTAATTATGCAAATAAAAACTAAAAGATACCCAGCCAGCAGAATTCAAAGAATTTTGATACATATATTACTAAATATTCCAAGAGAAATGGTGGAAGGTAGAACGCCACAATATTTAAGGGTTTTGGGATTTACTAAAAGAGGCGCTATGCTTTTAAAGCAAATTAATAAAAATGCGTCCATACCCGTAATAACCCGAGCTTCCCAATACAAAAAACTCGACCTAAAGTCAAAAGCCATGTTTGAAAAGGATCTTTTCTCATCGGATATCTATCGCCTCGCATATGAGTGTCCTGATTTGAGAAACGGAGGATCAGATTTTGACAGGAAGGTTATCTTTTACAATTCCTCTAAGTAATTCAATACATCATCAAGATTCTTAACTGAAACAACTTCTATATCATACCCTTTAGCTGCTTTCATAGCAGCTTCAGCGTTTTTTTCAGGCACTATAAATATTTCGGCACCTGCCCTGTATGCTGCCACAACTTTTTGTTCTACGCCCCCTATTTCGCCTATTGTTTCATCCAGACTTATTGTCCCGGTTCCGGCAATTTTCCTCCCTTGTGCCAAATCCTCTGGGGTTAGTTGATTTAAAATTTCTAATACAAACATGCATCCCGCTGAAGGCCCACCTATTTTGCCCGTATTTATCTCGATATTCAAAGGCAGGGCTGGCTTCCAATTCAAGGTAGTGATGTAAATTCCTACTATGGCTTTGCCCGGCTCAGTTTGGCTCTCTATAGTGGGTAAGGAAAGAGTTAGGGTATTGTCTTCTCTTTCTACCTCCAGTTCCACCACTTCACCTATATTCCGATTTGCCACCTTTTCAATCACTTCATCTGCGATACTTACCGGCTCATTGTCCACCTTTCTTATTATATCACCCGGAAATAGTATTCCCTTTGAAGGACTGTTCGGCATAATCCCAACTATCTGTGCCCCGTCTCCGAGGATTTGAGGGTTGTAGCCTGCCTTTTTTAAGGCAACATATTCGGCAATTTTTTGGCTCTCCTGCATCCATTTTTCCATGTAATCCATGTACTCTTTCATAGTCCAGCCCGGTGGTATCACCTGTTCCTTTCGCTGTATTTTTACATGAGGGTCTACAGCGGCATATATTAACAACGGAACATTAAGAGTTCGAGTTGTCACAGTTGTCAAAAAAAAAGAACCTTCATCTTTTGTTCCGCGTTCAACCGTTACTATGTCTTTTAAGTCTACCGTTACACCTGGGGCAATTATTGTATAGTTCTGGCCAAGATAAAAGTTCAAGACAAACAAAAAAATAAACATTAATGCGAGTAATTGTAAAGATTTTTCTCTGAAATTGCGCATCTTTTTTGTCTCCTCTTTCGTAATTACAAAGTTGAGAACACTATGATGACTAGAATAATAAAGCCATCCTAGCAATATATATTATATTAGCATCCAAAAAATACTCTAGGAGGCCGAAAATGAAAACAAAAATTCCACATCATAAAATTTCAAAAGCATATCAATTGATTTTACCTGCCATAGCAGTTATTATTACTATTTCTATTATTCAGTATCCAGATGAAGCGTTCAATGCCGCACTAAATGGACTTGATGTATGGTTTACTATTGTACTACCCGCACTGCTTCCCTTTTTTATCGGTTCCCAACTACTAATGGGACTTGGTGTAGTTCACTTCATGGGCGTACTGTTGGAGCCCTTTATGCGACCTTTGTTTAACGTTCCCGGTGCAGGCTCTTTTGTCATGGCCATGGGCCTTGCCAGCGGATATCCTGTAGGTGCTATGCTCACAGGAAAACTAGTTAATAGAAAACTATGCAATATTTGGGAAGCAGAACGCCTTATGTCATTTACAAATACTGCGGACCCTCTTTTCATGGTTGGAGCAGTTGCGGTAGGAATGCTAAANNATTATACTAAAAGCTACACGGGAACTGTTGAGGGCGCGCAGAGAAGACAACAGAACATTTGGAAGGCTTTTAGGAGATTGCATAAAAGATTCCGTCAACTCATTGCTATTAATACTTGGGTTTATTATATTGTTTTCAGTTGTTATAAGAATTGTCACAGTTGCCGGTTTGATAAAGATGTTTATTCCGTTTATAGAAGCTATATTTAATATATTTGGCTTTGACAGAAGTTTAGCTCCTGCCGTATTAAGCGGTTTTTTTGAAACAACTATCGGTTGCCAGCTAGCAAGCAATGCCGATGCCCCATTAATGCAACGAGTAATTATGATCAGCAGCATAATCGCCTGGAGTGGTTTATCCGTGCATTTTCAGGTCATGAGCATGATAAGCGATACCGAAATAAAAATGACACCATATGTTATTGCCAGATTCCTTCATGCTATTCTCGCAGGATTTGTTTGTTACGTAATGCTAAAAATGCCTGTGGGAAGTTTTGAAACCTTAGTGGTACCAGCTTTTGCCATGTCGCCTCAGGGTACAGCTGAAAGCTGGTTATATGTATTTAAAATATCTACTCAGGTTTTTGTTCTGCTTTTTATACTGATTGTCTTTGCTGCAGTAATTGTCAATTTAGTCAAGAGTTTAAATATCATCGGTTTTAAAGTTGTGAAGAAGTAATTTATCTTGATTGTTTAAGCTCTTCTCTACTCTGTTTTAAGGTTTCAAGCAACTTCTCAAGGTGTTTTTGAGCATCCTCCAATATCTCGTCAGCATAAGCATTGGCACCGGCACGCAGTTCGCGAGCCGTCTGCTTGGCAAAGGCAAGTATTTGATCTGATTTATCTCTGGCCAATTTTGTAATTTCTTCCTGGTCAACCATCTTTTCAATTGTCGCTTGAGCCTCTTTAATTATTAATTCACCTTGCTGCTGAGCATCGATTAATATTTTTTGCCGGTCCTGGAGAATCTTTTCAGCATCCTTTATGTCCTCAGGAATCTCTCTTATAAGCTCATCGAGCAGATTAAGTACCTGGTCTTGGCTGATAACAACCTTATTAGAAAGCGGGATTTTAGAGCCGTTAATTATGATACTCTGAAGCTCTTCAATGATTTTAAAACATTTCATTGGAAAACCCCCTTAAAGATTTGGCTTATAAATTATGATATTTTTGCTTTAAACGCTTTTCAACAATAGGCGGGACAAGGCCCCCAACACAACCTCCAAAACTTGAAACTTCCTTGATGATGCTTGAGCTTAAAAACGAATATTTACTGCTGGTCATTATGAAAATTGTTTCAATTTCACTGTCTAATTTGTTGTTCATTAGTGCCATTTGAAGCTCGTATTCAAAGTCAGAGACTGCCCTTAAACCCTTTACTATTACTTTAGCCTTCTTTAGCCTGGCGAAATCTATTAATAGCCCCGAAAAACTGTCAATCTCTATATTGTCGATATCTTTTACCGATTCCCTTATCATTTCTATTCGCTCATCTACAGTAAACAGAGCCGTTTTTCG
>LFSJ01000200.1:15678-64535 GCA_001512695.1 Tepidanaerobacter sp. DTU063
GAAAATGACTCGTCTTTCGGGTGTTGGACAGCTACTATTGAACCAGCAATACTGAAGTCTTTCAAAGCCTTTAAGGTTTTTTCTATATGATTTTTGTAATAAGGGGGATCTAAAAATATTATGTCGAAGACATAGCCATCTTGTGCCAATTTTTCTATTGCAGAAATGACATCACTTTGAAGGACAAGACCTTTATCGGCCAATTCTAAATCTCTAAGGTTTTGAATGATTACTGAACAAGCAACAGTATTTTTTTCGACAAACAATGCCTTCTCTGCTCCCCGACTTAATGCTTCAAGGCCAACAGCTCCTGTGCCGGCAAAAAGGTCCAGGAAGTAGCTTCCATTTACTCTATCTCCAAGTATGTTAAATAATGCTTCTCTTATAAAATCTGTAGTTGGCCGCGTAAGCATACCCTTTACTGATTTAATTTTTCGGCCTTTATGAATCCCACCAATGATTCTCATAACGCATCACCTTAGGGTCTTGTCAAGCAATATTCTAACATATTAACATCAACTTTAAAACAAAAACTTGAATTTTTACGCTTTATTATTTAAATCATTGAATATTTTTACGCAAGTATGCCCATACTATAAACGTAATAAATTTTCCCCATAAGCTCTTCCTCCGGTTTCTCCTCTCCCAATGCCGGCATTCTTGCCGGCATATTTACTTGAACATATCAAAAAAGAACAGACTCGAATGAGCCTGTTCTTTTTTATCTATTGAGTTGTCGTTCCCCCTGCTGCACGTCTCTGGTAGTCCTCAATCATCCTTCTAACCATTTGGCCGCCAACTGATCCACAATCTCTCGAAGAGTAGTTGCCCCAGTATCCATCAGCAGGTGCCTGAATTCCAACTTCTTTTGCAATTTCATTTTTAAACTGTTCCATAGCTTTGTATGCTTCAGGAACTACAAGCTTATTTCTCTTTTGACCTAATGCCACTTTTGCTTCACCTCCTTTATTTGCTGTACTCTTAATATAACCCAAGAAAAAGTCTATATACTAGAACAATCTGCCTTGCAGTCCAATGCATGCTTTAGTTGTTTTTTACAAAAAAACGACTACAATTGACAGTATGTAAACACTTGTAGTCGTTTTGTTTTTTAATTTCAAATATTAATTTTTGAATATATTAAATCCTTTAGGTTTTTATATTCAGCTAAAGATAAGTATTCATTCTCCAAAATCTCTTGTGCCAATTGCTGGGTTATCTTTAGCGTTTCTAGGTCCTTAGTAAAACTTGCATACTTAAATTCAATAAAGCCATGCTGCTTTTCTCCTAAAAATTCCCCTGGCCCTCTCAATTCGAGGTCTTTTTGTGATATTTCAAAGCCGTCATGGCAGTTCATCAAAAAGTTTAATCTTTCCCTTGCATTTCCCTGAGCAAAGCCGGATATCAGAATGCAAAATGATTTAAGAGAACTTCTTCCTACTCTGCCTCTCAGCTGGTGAAGCTGCGCTAGGCCAAATCGTTCGGCATTTTCAACTATCATAAGGGTAGCATATGGCACGTCTACGCCTACTTCTACAACCGTTGTGGCAACAAGCACTTGAATCTCTTTTGACAAAAACTTTTTTAAGATCATGTCTTTTTCATCCTGCTTCATCCTACCGTGCAGCATTTCTACTTTCAAAAAGGGGTATTCCTTCTGCAAGTATTCTCTGTGCTCTTCAACATTTACAACGTCAAGCTCGTTTTCTTCGACTGCAGGACACACCACATACGCAAGGTGGCCTTTTTTTACTTCCGAAGCCATAAAATCATAAACTCTCTTTCGCATGTGATCTTGTACCACATATGTTTCAACCTTCTGCCTGCCTGCAGGCAAAGTATCGATTATGGATAAATCTAAATCACTGTACAGCACCATGGCAACGGTTCTCGGTATAGGTGTTGCGCTCATTACCAATACATCCGGATACTGGCCCTTTTTTACAAGATTTTCACGCTGCTTTACTCCAAATCGATGCTGTTCATCGGTTATTACCATGCCCAAGCGCTTAAATTCCACATCTTCTTGTATGACAGCATGTGTTCCTACTAAAACATCTATATCGCCCTTTTTTAACCTAGTAAGGCAAGCGTCTCTTTCCTTTTTACTCATGCCCCCTTTAAGAATTCCCACATTAATATCGTGAGCATCCAAAAATTGTTGTAGTGTTCGATGGTGCTGTTCTGCCAAAATTTCAGTAGGAGCCATCATGACTCCTTGAAAACCATTTTTTGCCGCTAGATACAGTGCAGCACAAGCGACAAGGGTTTTCCCGGAACCTACATCACCCTGGACTAGCCTATTCATAATATACTCACTATTAAGGTCCTTTATAATATCTTTTATGACATTTACCTGGCCGGAAGTAGGAACAAAGGGAAGTTTAGATATAAAAGGCTTTAAATCCAAAATACGATACACATTTTTTCGCGTTTGACCCCTTATAAAAGATCTGAATACACCCGTGCTAAGCTGAAATATCAAGAGTTCCTCAAATATTAGCCTTTGACGAGCTTTTTCCAGCATCTCAAAGCTTTTTGGGAAATGGATGTTTTTTATACTCTCTTCAAGTGGCAATAGATTGTATCGCTTTAAAATGCTGTTTGGCAGCGTCTCATTTAGCTCTGATGCAAACTCAATGGCACTCTTTACCATATTTCTTATAAGGTTTTGCGATACTCCCTTAGTCAGAGAATATATCGGTCGTATGCTCTCAAGCTCAATTGCTTTATTTTTCTCCAGTTTTATCCATTCTGAGCATAGGATTTCAAAGTTGCCAAAGGCCTTTTTTACTTTCCCTATTAACAAAAGCCTCTGACGGGGATAGAAGCTCTTTTGTAAATAAGGTTGATTGAAGAAAATTGCATAGCCTTTGTTTTGACCGTCAAAAACCGGCACTTTTGTTATATATAAACTTCGTTTATATTTTTTGCTTACAGGAGTTCCGGTAACAATGCAAGGAAAAGCTCCTATCTGGTCTTCCCTACCCTGCCTAAAGGTCAATGGGGACAGGTCCTGGTAGTCCCTGGGGAAATATAATAGGGCATCTTTAATTGTATTAATCCCCAGCTTGGAAAGGAGTTTCGATTTTGCTGGCCCAATACCTTTAATACTTGAGACACCTGAGGATATATCCAACAAATCACATCCTTATTCCACGGATACAATATAATAATACAAATTTTGACCTCCATAATAATATTCAACATCAAAATTAGTGTATTTTTGTGTCAGTATTTCCACTGTTTTCTCTACCATCGACTCCTGGATATCAGAACCATAGTAAATTGTGATAATCCCATCCTCTTTGCCTTCGGTCATGCTGTCTATTAGTTCAATTATTACTTCCTCGGTTCCTTTGCCCACAATTTCTAGATTGCCGTCCTTTATACCTAAAATGTCCCCTTCCTTTATGTTGTTGCCATTGAACTTAGTATCTCTGACCGCATATGTTACCTCTCCGGAAATCACATTGTTGATGCTCTCAGTCATATTTGAAATGTTATCTTCTAATGAACTGTCAGGATTAAAGGCAAGCAAAGCTGAAATCCCCTGGGGTATTGATTTCGTCGGAAGAACGTAAATATTTTTAGTCGAAAGTGACTTTACCTGCTCTGCAGTCAAAATAATATTTTTGTTATTGGGTAAAATAATAACATCCTTATACCCGGTTTTTTCCACAACTGACAAAATGCTTTCGGTGCTCGGGTTCATTGATTGTCCGCCTTCAATGATATCCGCACCTAAACTGACAAAAATCTCGTTTAAACCGCTTCCAGAGGATACTGAAAATACCCCTATCTCTTTATCTTTTTTTTCAACTGCCTGCAAAGTGTTATTATTCGTATCATCACTTTCAGCAAGATTACCTATTGTTTCCTCATGCTGGATTTTCATGTTGTCAATTTTTATATTTGACAGTTCTCCCCATTTTAAAGAACAGCCAAGGACCATATCGGGATTGTTGGTATGTATGTGAATCTTTACCAATTCACCATTACCAACGACAATCATGGAATCACCAAGATTTGACAGTTCTCTTTTTAACGCATCTATATCAATTGTCTCTCCCGTTACAAAAAGCTCGGTGCAATAAATATACTTTATTTCCTGTAAAGTTTTGCTGTGAACTGCTTCTTCAGCGGGTCTCTCTGCAGTAACTTTTTGCACGCTAGAGATATCCATCTCCGGATTTTTTATAACTTCCAAGAAACCCTTCATCAAAAATAACAGGCCTTTGCCGCCGGCATCCACAACATTTGCCTCTTTTAATTCCTTAAGCATCTCAGGGGTCTTTTCTAATACTTTTTCACCATATCTCAAGGTATTATCAAGAATTTTTTCCAAATTATTTGATCGCTTTGCTTCAAAAATCATCTTTTCGGCAGTTTCCCGAGCTACAGTCAGTATGGTGCCTTCCACCGGCCTCATTACCGCTCTATATGCAGAATCAACACCGCTCTTATATGCCAGCGCCAACTCCATGCAGCTGATGCTGTCCCTGCCTGTAGGTATGCCTTGTGCAAAACCTCTAAAAAGTTGTGATAATATAACCCCCGAGTTGCCTCTAGCTCCCATCAATGAACCCCAAGCAGCTTTATCGGCAACCTTTTTTAGGTCAGTTGAAGATATTTCAGTCAATTCCTTTACTGCCTGATCCATAGTCAAAGACATATTTGTTCCGGTATCTCCATCAGGCACTGGAAACACATTTAAAGCATCAACTATTTTTTTGTTTTGTCTTAAAACAAAGGCGGCATGAATTATCGCCTTTTTTAGCAAATTAGTATCAATTCTATTTATTTCCAACCCTGAAAACCTCCCTATTACTTACTTTGTCCTAACTCCGTGAACTATTACATTTACTTTATCCGGGTTAAAACCTAATGTGTTTTTCAATACAAAGTTAACCTTTTCAATTACGTTATGGGCAACCTCGTGTATTTTTGTGCCATACTGTACTATTATATAAAGGTCGACGGTAAGCATATCTTCGCTTATCTTAACCTCTACGCCCCTTGCTATGTTTTCACGACCCAAAAGTTCAGTTATGCCATCACTTATTTTTCTTGAGGCCATTCCTACCAAGCCGTAGCATTCCATGGCAGCATTTCCTGCAATTGTAGCTATTACCTCTTTAGATATTTGTATTTCACCAAGAGAGTTTTTTATTATATTCTTCAACGGGTTTCCTCCCTTCAAGGTAAAAATGTTTATATACATTATAATACATTTTTTGTTTTTTTCATATAAAAGTAGAAAAGCCGACTTTTCTTTGTTGAAGTTGCCTTACTTATGTGATAAAATACTTTTGTCACATGAAAGAGGAGGTGCAATAATGGCAAAGTGCGAAATTTGCGGCAAGTTTCCCAGGAGAGGCATGAAAATTAGCCATTCCCACATAAGAACCAAGCGCACATGGGCTCCAAATATTCGCAGGGTTAAAGCTGATGTGGATGGACATATAAAGCGCATCAAGGTATGCACCGGCTGCCTACGTTCGGGGAAAGTTAAGCGTGCGCAATAAAAATTAGCGTGCCAAGTAGCACGCTTTTTTAATTATTTTGACCAAAGAGCCCCAGTATTGCTTTAACGAATTTACCAAGGGTTTTCGGGAGTTTCAATACATATATCCGCATTAACCTACCCCTTTCACCATTTAGTGGTAAACAGCATCCACCCACACCAGATCAAGGAAGCTCCTGCAGCTAAGAACCACATCCACGATGGCAGTCCCACAATTAATACCGCTATGCCAGCAATAGTAGCGGCTATGCCCAGTATCTGCTTGATATTAAGGCGCTTCCACACTTTGCCACCCCCCGCTGGCAAAAATCCCGGTTATTTTATTATATTCAGCATAAAGTGTTTCTGATACCAAACAATGATTAATTATTGTTTTTTAATCTCTTTATTACATCTTCGGGATTTGGAGATTCGTAAATGGCAGACCCTGCTACTAGTATATCTGCTCCTGCATCTATTATTTCAGATGCATTATCCTCATTTATTCCTCCATCCACTTCAATCAAAATATCGTATTGATTTTGCTCTACAATGGACCTCAATTCCGATATCTTGTCAAGGATTCGGGGGATGAACTTTTGACCGCCAAAGCCTGGATTTACACTCATAATGAGAACCAGGTCTATATCATCAAGGACGTATTTTATGGCATCTAAAGGAGTAGAGGGGTTTAGGGCAACTCCCGGCTTAATTCCCTGACTTTTAATATGGCTTACCAATCGATGCAGATGTACGGTTGATTCCGCATGGACGGTAAGTATATCAGCACCTGCCCTTATAAAATCATTTAAGTATTTTTCAGGTTCTTCAATCATAAGGTGAACATCAAAGGGAAGCTTAGTCTTCCCTTTGATAGACGCTATTACCGCAGGACCAAAGGTAATGTTCGGCACAAAATGACCGTCCATCACATCTATGTGCAAAAGGTCAGCACCGCCTTGTTCCACTCGCTTCACTTCTTCAGCTAAACGACTAAAATCAGCAGATAAAATCGAAGGTGCAACTTTAACCACCAATATAACCTCTTTCTTTAAATAGATTTATCCGTTACCTTTAAAATAGAGCATATCATTTAACCATACTTCTACTTCCATATTGCCCACACCTTCCACGGGAATGCTTAAGGGGCTGTCTTCAGGAGAATGCTTCTCAAAGTACACGGTACGCTTATCACCTAAATCATCTGAGACAACCACTTTTACCGTTATCTCCGAAGGCTCTGATGGCAGAAGTATGGGCTCTATCACGATTCTCTTCGGTTGAGCAGGGCCGCTACTGATTACAAGGTTAACTACAGTTCCGGGTTCCATAGCTTCATATGGCTTAGGACTTTGCTCTATTACCGTATCCTTGGGAGCCTCATCGGCTCTCTCGGTAACATTATATCTTATATTTAATTTTTTTAACTCATTTTCAGCTTCCTCTAAGGTCTTTCCGACTAAATTGGGCACATCTAGCAGCTCCGGCCCTAAACTAACGGTAAAGTTAATCATTTCGCCCTCAGAAAGAGTAAGATCTGCCCGAGGATTTTGATCCATTATGATTCCTTCCGGCACTTCATCAGAGTACTGGCGAATAATACGCCCCGGCTCAAAGCCGCTATTTTGTAATAAGGCAATTCCTTCCTGCTCGGTTATACCAATTATGTTGGGAACTGTACTGGCTCTTGGCCCTTTGCTAATTATTAAATCAACCGGAGGCCTGTTGGTTTTTACCCTTTGACTTCCTTTTGGGTCCTGGTCTATTACCTGGCCTGCCGGAGCAACATCAAAAACTCTGTCCAATATATTATAGTCAAGATTTCTCTCTTTTAATAATTGTATAGCCTCTTCCTCTTGCATGCCAACGACATTTGGTACAACCGTTTCGGGTACCTCAAAATATTTTCTCGCCACTATTGCTCCAAGATAAGAAAACACACCAAAGAGGATCACAAAGAGAGCAGCGATGCCTATACCCCTTAAAATGTTCCTCGGCCTTCTCACCTTAGAAATAGAATTGGCAACATTTTTATCAGATTTATCTTGTGTAATACTATCAAGTACCAATGTGTGCTCCAGATTTTCAGGTTTATAACTGATTACTTCAGGACTTGACAAAGCCTTCCTTAAATCCTTTTTCAATTCCTCGGCACTTTGATATCTATCTTCAGGGGATTTTGCCAAACATTTTTGAACTATTGTTTCCAGCTGCTGAGGAAAGCCAGGAAGTATATTTGAAATTGGTTCGGGCTTTTCCTGAATCTGCTTTAGTGCTATGGATACAGGAGTCTCACCATTAAAGGGCAATCTTCCCGTAAACGCTTCATACAGCACGATGCCAACAGAGTACAGATCTGAACGCTCATCCACCTTGTCACTTCTAGCTTGCTCCGGCGAGAAATATTGAACCGAACCAAAAACATTGCCTGTATTAGTAATAGTGGTTCCTCCCGTAGCACGAGCGATTCCGAAATCAGTCACTTTAACTCTGCCGTCTGCTGTTATCATGATATTTTGGGATTTAATATCCCTGTGAACTATCATATTTTTGTGAGCACAGTCCAAGGCTTCGCAAATTTGAATGCCAACTTCGATAACTTCTGTAACGGGAAGGGGAGCTTCTTGCCTTATCAAATCTTTTAAGGTATTGCCTTCAACGTATTCCATCACTATATAATACAGCCCGTCCTCCTGCCCCACATCATAAATCCCAACAATATTTGGATGTGACAGACTAGCTGCCGCTTGGGCCTCCATTCTAAAGCGCCTAACGAAATCTTCATCCTCAGCAAATTCCGGTTTTAAAATCTTTATCGCAACAATTCTATTGAGCAGATTGCATCGTGCTTTATAAACGAAAGCCATGCCTCCGCCGCTGACTTTCTCCAAAATTTGGTATCTGTTTCCCAAGATTTTGCCTATCATGTTTCTCTCATCCCCACTTCGCCCACTTTAATTATTCCAACCGTAATATTGTCTAGACCGCCCTTTGAATTTGCTTTATCAATAAGTTTTACAGCTGCCTCTTCAGGTTCAAAACTAGAGGCAATGCTCTTTATAATGTCATTGTCCAGCATAGTAGTTAAACCGTCGCTACATAAAATGATTATATCATTATCTTTTAAATCAAACTCCATTATATCCGGTTCTATTCTTTCATCGGCGCCCAGGGCTTTTGTGATGATATTTTTCAACGGGTGACTTTCAGCCTCTTCCATGGTAATGCGGCCCTCTTCAGCCATTTGCCATACGAGAGAGTGATCCCTGGTCAACTGTTCAATGTTATTATCTCTTATTCTGTATGCCCTGCTGTCGCCTACATGCCCTATGTACAAGCTGCCGTTATGAAACAGGGCCATAGTAATAGTGGTCCCCATGCCTGAAAGCACATTGTTCTCTGATGCATAAGAAAGAATTTTATTGTTGGCGCTAATTATAGCAGATTCTATAATACCTTTTACTTTTTGATCATCGGAATCAGGAGATAGATTGCTGTTAATGTATGATGAGACCTCATTTACGGCAATTTCACTGGCTATTTCTCCTCCGAAGTGACCTCCCATACCGTCAGCAACAATATAGAGTTCGGGAGAGTTTCCCCTTTTCAGGGGAAAATAATATGCATCTTCATTGTTGGCTCTAACTTTCCCCACATCGGTTTTAATTACTCCTATCATGGTTTCACCTCATCAATAGACTTCGCCTCAGTTGACCACAGGCAGCTTGTATATCACTGCCTAATTCCCTACGAACCGTTGCAGATATACCGTTGGCTGATAGAATTTTTTCAAACCTGCGAACCTGGGAGGGCTTGCTTCTCTTAAAAGTTTTCCCCTTAACCGGATTTAGTGGTATTAGATTTACATGGCATAGCATATCCCTTAGTAAGTTTGAGAGTTCATGCGCGCATTTTTCATCATCATTGATTCCGGATATCAATGCGTATTCAAAAGTTATGCGCCTATTTGTCTTCATTATATAATATTTGCAGGCATCTAACAATTGCAAAATTGGATATCTCCGATTAATAGGCATCAAGGAACTTCTGATTTCATCATTGGGAGCGTGAAGGGAAACGGCAAGGGTAATGGGAATGCCCTCATCGGCTAGACGGTAGATCTCAGGTACTATCCCACAAGTAGATACGGTAATTCTTCTGAAACTCATGTTAAAAGCATTTGGATTGTGCAATACATTTAAAAACCGTATCAACTCATCATAGTTTAAGAGGGGCTCCCCACTTCCCATTACAACAACTCTACTTACTTTATCCCCGGAATCCCTCTCTATGGCGAGGATTTCATCTGCCATTTCCCACCAGGTTAAATTCCTCACCATTCCTCCTTCCGCTGATGCACAAAAAGTACACCCCATGGGACACCCTACCTGGCTCGAAATGCATGCGGTGATTCCATAGGAGTACATCATCTTTACACTTTCTACCATGTTCCCGTCTTCCAGTAAAAATACGTACTTAATAGTTCCGTCCAATGTGGATTCATGTTTTTTATACTTACCAATTATGCTTATATAAGCACGTTCGTTGAGTTTTTTGATTAAATTTCTCGGCAAATCCGTCATCTTTTCAAACTGGGTTTCCCCTTTGTATATCCACTTGAAAACCTGTTTTGCCCTATATGTTGGCTCAGCTATTTGCTTCATAAATTCTTCCAATTGATTTAGTGTTAAACTCTTCAAATTAGTTTTGCTCACTTGGCATCCCCTCAAGTTTTTAGCCTCTTTAGACGGGCCACAAAAAAGCCGTCTGTGCCGTGAATATGCGGGTACAAAGTAATATATCCGTAAGGACTTTTTAGTTCATCATGAAGCATTTCAGGCAAAGACTTCCTCAAATCATCGTAAGCAAATTCTTGGTTTTTTGCTAAAAAGTCTTCGACAAGCTCTTCATTTTCTTTTGGTTCTATACTACATGTGCTATAAACCAAAACTCCGCCTGGCTTTACATATTTAGAACAGACAAAAATAATATGCTCCTGTTCATTTCTTAACGCTTTTATATCATCAGGCTTTTTTGACCATTTTATATCAGGTTTTCTGCGGATAACTCCGAGTCCGGAACAGGGAGCATCTATCAAGACCCTATCGAAGCTACCCATCATTGTCTCGTCGAGAATTTTTGCGTCTTTTACTCGTGTTTTCACAATGCTGGCTTTTAATCGACTGGCATTCTCTTCTATAAGTTTTACTCTGTGGGGATGAATATCCCATGATACAATTGTCCCTTGATTTTGCATAAGGGCAGCCATGTGAGTGCTTTTACCACCAGGGGCAGCAGCCACATCGAGAACCTGTTCATTAGCTTTAGGATCTACCGCCAAGGAGGCAATTATGGAACTTTCATCCTGCACGGTAAAAAGGCCATCCTCAAAGCTTTTTAACTGATGAATAGGAGGTGACTGTAATATATATATAGCTTCATCTGCAAATTTACCGGGGACGGCATGGACACCTTCATCCTTTAATCGTTGCAATAAATTATTCCTGTTTGTCAAGAGAGTGTTTACTCTGATACACAAGCACGGCGGCTCATTAAAAGCCCTACACAGCTTTTCTGTAAAATCAGCACCGAACAGACCAAGCCATCTCTTTACCATCCAAGGTGGGAATGAATAGTAAACAGATAAATACTTCGTTATATCCTTGTCTTTTTCAGGAAAGGATAACATCTCTTTATGCCTAAGTACATTTCTCAGCACAGCATTGGTAAAATTAGCAGCTTTTCGACCCTCATTTTTTTTAACAAGGTTTACCGACTCGTTGACTGCTGCAAAATCCGGCACCCGGTTAAGAAAATAAACCTGATATATCCCCAGTCTTATGGCGTTTTTTACAAAGGGAGTCAACTTAGATAATTTTATTTTGGAAAATTGTGACATTATATAATCCAGTAACAGTTTGTTCTGTATAACTCCATTGACTAATTGGGTAATTAGTGCCCTATCTTTTTGTGTAATATTATCATTTAGATACTGACTTAAAAGTAAATTGCTGTATGATCCAGCCTGGGTCTTTACCAGTATTGATACAGCGATTTCCCTAGGACTTTTCAATTGATGTTGACTCCTTCCCATTTATAAAAAAGTCAATGGCTTCCGTGACCTTATCCAAATCTACCTGGGTGTTTTTACAGGGCCCCTCAGGCCTAATGTTAATAACTCCCATCACCGGCAAAGGGTTCGTATCTAATATGCCTTCAGTCAAGTCCCTTTCACAGGCGATTGCAATTATGGCTTTAGGTTTGGTGTCAATTACTTTTTTCCTAGCCAAGGTCCCACCAGTTACTACTGCTAAATGAACGCCGTAGTCATTGCTCATCTTTAACAATTTATCTATGTTGCATCGCCCGCAGTGCCGGCAATTGGATGCATCGGCAGTAATTTTATGCGGACAATCCCATTTCTGCAGGCAGTGAGGCGCCAGAATAAGTATATCCCCCGGTTTAATACTATAGCTACGGCTTTGAAGTAATTTGTTGTTTACTTCAATATAGGAGCTCTTGATTACATCCTTGGGTATATGGAGGATTTTACCCAAGGCTAAAACTAATGGAAACAGTACGTTAAGGGAAGCATTCATTAAACCTTCCAAGCCGTAAAATTTCCTAACATTTAAGAGGGTCATTACGACTCCTGCAAGGCCGATGCCGACAATTAAGATAAATAGGCCAAGGAGTGCAATTATAGCGAGCAATAAATAGCGGTACCAGGCACCAAACTTATTATAATAAATAAGAACGCCCGACAATATAATTCCAAAAATTAATAGGACACTGGCAGCAAGCAGTCCAATGAAAATTCTCTTTTTTATTTTTGTACTTTCTCCGTTTCTATTGATAGTCAGCAAACAAATCTCCCTCTTTAAAATGGTGGCCAATTAAATATTCTGTTGCTTTCATCCGTTTACTACCGGCTTCCTGAAGTTCTGTTACCAGTATGTCACCTGTACCCGTGCCCACGAGAAAACCTTCGTTTTTTACCAAGCCTCTATACCTGCCCGGCGCTGGAGCATTGCCGGATGGGAAGGGCCGTGCTTTAAATATTTTTATTTCCCTGCCCTTCAGTATGGTGTACGCACAGGGCCAGGGATAGGTGCCTCTTATGAGATTGCAGATCTCATTGGCACTCTTGCTCCAATCAATCTTGCCAATCTCCTTTTTCAGCATTGGAGCATAAGTTGCTTGTGTATCATCTTGGGCTATTCTTATTATATTGCCGGATTTTATATGCTTTAAAGTATCGATAAGCAACTTGCCGCCTAAAATAGATAATTCACTGAAAAGTTCAAGGGCAGTCCAGTCGTCTTTTATTTCTATTGACTCCTGTAAGAAAATGTCTCCCGTGTCCAGGCCTTCGTCCATCCACATTGTGGTAACTCCTGTGACCTTTTCACCGTTAATTATAGCCCACTGCACCGGGGCAGCCCCTCGGTATTTTGGCAGCAAGGAAGCGTGGACATTGATACAGCCTATTTTGGGAATGTCTAGGACCTGTCGGGACAGTATTTGACCAAAAGCCACCACAACGATTAAATCGGGCTCAAGGGAAAGCAATTTTTTTATAAATTCCTCATCCCTTACCTTGGCGGGCTGGTAAACTGGAATATTATGCTCAATAGCCAGTTTTTTAACCGGCGGCGGGGTAATTATTCGCTTTCTACCTACGGGCCTATCCGGTTGGGTGACAACTGCTACAATATCTATTCTTTCTTTTAGCAAAATATCAAGGGAAGCAACCGCAAATTCCGGAGTGCCCATAAATACAACTCTCATCATTATCCCTCGCTATCAGGCTCTAGAAATTTTGTAACTTTATCAATAAAGAGTATCCCATCCAAGTGGTCTATTTCATGGCAAAATGCCCGGGCAAGCAAATCTTCCCCTTCGATTTCAAAAGTTTTACCCCATCTATCCTGTGCCCTTAGCTTCACCCGCTTAGGTCTTGGTACTTCACCTAACACACCTGGCACGCTAAGACATCCTTCAGGCTGTGAGTCTTCACCTTCCGTTTCAATAATTTCAGGATTCACAAGTTCGATGGGGCCATCTCCTACATCTATTACCACCACTCTTTTCAATATGCCAACTTGGGGGGCGGCAAGTCCAACCCCATTAGCTTCCTTCATGGTTTCAAGCATATCATCGATGAGAGTATGCAGGCGCTCGTTAAAATGCTCTACTTTTTTCGATTTTTTCCGTAAAATATCGTCGCCAATTTCTCTGATACTTCTTAATGCCAACAGTTTCCCTCCTAAAGCAAATCTAGCGGTTCCAGGTCCCATGCAATATCCACGTGCCTGTTTATACAAGTCTTTTGCATGTGATTACAAATTTCGCTTAAGACCCGTACTTGTTTGCTCTTTAATAATATATTGTACCTGTAGTTTTCTTTGATCTTTGATCTAGCTGCGGGGACCGGACCGTACATTTTTACTTCGTTATTATACCTTTCAGATAGTACTTTTTTTACATCTTCAGCTTCCTTTTTAACTTCATCCTCATTATGCCCTTTAAACCTAATAATCAGCATGTGGCAAAAAGGAGGATAAAGGGCCTTGTGGCGCATTTTAAGCTCCTCTTTATAAAAAGCAGAAATATCCATACTACAAGCTGCCTTTATGGCATAAGCTTCGGGAGCATACGTTTGCACGTAAACCCTACCGGGAGTATCACCTCTACCTGCCCTTCCCGCCACTTGAGTTATCAGCTGAAAAGTGCGCTCACCACACCTAAAATCCGGCATGTTAAGAGCAGTATCGGCACTGACAATCCCTACGAGGGTAACATTGGGAAAATCAAGGCCTTTTGCCACAGTCTGAGTACCTATTAGAATTTGAGCTGCCCCTCTTTTAAAGCTAAGCAGCATTTTTTCTAAGGAACCCTTTTTAGAGGTAGAATCAGAATCAATCCTAAGGGTCTTGCAAGCGGGAAAAAACTTTTTAACTTCCTGTTCCACCTTTTCTGTACCTGCTCCAAAATAACGTATATTTTGCCCTCTGCACACAGGGCAAAAGTCGGGTGCCTTTACAGTGTAGCCACAATAATGACATTTTGCGTTTTTATCGTTGAAGTGATATGTCAATGATATATCGCAGTACTTACATTTTAATACGAATCCGCAATCGCGGCATATTACAAAAGTAGAGTGGCCTCTGCGGTTTAAAAAGAGAATTACCTGTTTGTTGGCATCCAGGGTTGCCTTGATGCTTGATAAAAGTTTTCGACTAAAGATATGGCGGTTCCCTGATTTTAGTTCCGATATCATATCGATGATTTCCATCTTTGGCAAGACCCTTCCAGAGACTCTTCTTGTAAGTTTGACAAGGGAGTAATCTCCCTTTGCTGCCCTGTAAAATGATTCTACAGAAGGTGTAGCGCTTCCCATGATGAGCATCGCATTTTCAAGTTTTGAGCGAAATCTGGCCACGAGTCTTGCATCATAGTAAGGATGTTCACCGTTTTTATATGATGCCTCATGCTCTTCATCTATAATGATTAGACCTAGATTCTGTACTGGGGCAAAAATTGCAGACCTTGCCCCTATAACTACGGTTGCACTTCCGGAATGTATTCTTTGCCACTCGTCAAATCGCTCTCCAGGAGAAAGTCTACTGTGAATGACAGCAGTTTTCCCGGGAAATCTCTGGCGAAATATTGAGAGCATTTGTGGTGTCAAAGAGATTTCAGGAACTAATACCAGTACACTCTCCCCTTGACTCAGCACCCTTTGTATAACCCTTATGTATACTTCAGTTTTACCGCTCCCGGTGACGCCGTATATAAGTGTGGTTTTTTTTGAACGGGAGAAAATATCACTGATTGTTTCTACCGCATCATGCTGTTCATCTGTTAAACTGATGCGATTGTGATATTTTTCGCTGCTGAAAGCCATAGGCATTCTTCTAACAGCTCTGTACTCTTTTTTAACAATTCCCTTTTTATCTAGAGACGTCAAAGCAGATCTAACCGAAGCAAGGGGAATATCTAGCTTTTTAGAAAGGTTTTGTGCAGTATCGGCCCCATTTTCTATGAGAAATTCATATACCTGCTTTTGAATAAACGCTCTATCTGAAATAGCCTCATCTGTGGAACATGCACAATAAAGAAGCTCCTTTTTCATGTTAACCTTCGGCGGCAGCATTAGCTTTAAAAAGTCAATTACTGCAGTACCGTAAAAATCAGCAAGGGCTTTTGCAAGCTTCATAAGGCAACTGGGTAAAGACACGGCTTCCTTGTTAATGATTTCTTTGAGTTTATAGTCTTTGGGACTTTGCTTAAGCTCTGCAAGCTCTATAACCACACCAAATACTTTCGTATTTCTAAAGGGAACCCGCACTAGATCGCCCACGTTTAACGAGGAGGTCAGACCTTCAGGAATTAAATATGAATATTCTTTTTTAGCTGTAGGATGCTTAACATCTACAGCTACCAGAGCTGTACTAATCAAAAAACCTCCCCCTTAAAAAACAAAAAGCCCTAATACATCCGCTTTTATCGTAAAAGTAACATCACTCTATCTAAAATCACATTAGCCAAATCTTTTTTTGACATCTTAGGCAGTTCTTCAATTCTTCCGTCCTTATATATAATACTAACGATGTTTGTATCTGCGGCAAATCCGGCTCCTGCCTTAGTAAGGTCATTTGCCACTATAAAATCTAGATTCTTTTTCCTGAGCTTTTCATGGGCATTGACAGTTAAGTCGCTAGTTTCTGCCGCAAATCCTATGAGAATTTGCCCTGCCTTTTTGTTGCCAAGCTCTTGCAGGATATCCGGATTTTTTTCCAGCTCTATAGTCATTTGTGTGTTGTGCTTTTTAATTTTTTCCGATTTTATATTTTTGGGAGAAAAATCAGCCACGGCAGCCGATTTTATGACAACGTCAACATCATCGTAATGCCTTAGCACGGCATTGTACATTTCCTTTGCAGTCTTTACGGCAATGAACTGCTCCAAACCCAAGGGAGGGCTAAGATTTGTAGGACCAGAAACTAAAGTAACTCTGGCACCCCGTTGAATGGCCTTTTCGGCCAATGCATAGCCCATTTTTCCCGAAGAGTAATTTGAAATAAACCTTACGGGGTCGATAGGTTCTCTAGTAGGTCCTGCAGTAATCAAAAATCTTTTATCTTTTAAACCGCCATCTTTGCCCAAAATTACCTTTATATGTTCAACAATATCTTTGGGTTCAGGAAACCGACCCTTTCCGCTGTATCCGCAGGCCAAATCGCCTTCTTCAGGTTCCAAGACGGTAATGTCCAGTTTTCTCAATGCCGCAATATTACGCTGAGTTATCGGGTTTTCATACATGTTTACATTCATAGCAGGGACTACGATGATTTTAGCTTTAGTAGCAAGGAGAGTTGAGGACAGTATATCATCAGCTATTCCTGCTGCCATCTTAGCTATTATATTTGCCGTAGCAGGTGCTACCAAAAAAATATCTGCCTTGTCTGCCAGGGCTACATGTTCCACATCCCAGCGGGATGGTTCTTTAAACATTTCGGTAATTACCGGGTTTTGAGATAATACCTGAAAAGTCAGGGGCTTTATGAATTTACAGCCAGATTTTGTCATAATAACTTGGACATTGGCTCCGGCTTTTTTTAAAAGCCGCACCAGCTCAACCGACTTATATGCTGCTATGCTGCCGGTAACGCCTAATACAACGAATTTACCTTGTAGCATATTACACCTCAATTACTTTTTTCCGGTTGTTGGTCTGTAAACCACAATTTTTTGAGCGTCTAGCTCGAACAAGGCTAATGATACCGGTTTTTTTGTTTTAACATCAACCAGTTCTTTTGCACCCTCCACTAACTGACGAGCTCGCTTTGCTGCAGCTACGGCAATTGTGTATTTACTGTCGTATTTTTCGGTAAGTGAGTCAATTGACGGATGCATCATTGCCAAATTCCTCCCTTAACTTTAGTACAATTTTTGTATTTCTAGATACCTTACACCTTTCAGCTAAAACTATCGACTGCAGGTTAAGGGCAGCCTGATTTAAGTCATCATTTAATACAATATAATCATACTCAGATGCAGCCTTAATTTCATCTATAGCGCTCTTCATCCTAAGTTCAATTGAGCTCTCGGTGTCACTGCCTCTTTTTATAATGCGTTTTTTCAACTCCTTAATACTAGGAGGTGATATGAATATAAAAATTCCCTCGGGATAATTATTCTTTACCTGGGCTGCACCCTGGGTGTCTATTTCAAGCACAACGTCTTTACCATCACGAAGTTGTTGAAATACGATATCCTTTGGGGTGCCGTAGTAGTTATTATAAACCTTGGCCCATTCAAGAAATTCACCTTTTTTTATTTTTTCTTCAAAAAGCTCACGGCTCAAAAAAATGTAATCACGACCATCGATCTCTCCGGGCCTGGGCGGTCTTGTTGTGGCGGAAATGGAAAGAAAGAGATTTTCTACTCTATTTAAAAGTATTTTACATAGTGTCCCCTTCCCTACGCCGGAAGGACCTGATATGACAATTAACATTCCTTTATCTGTGTTACTCCAATTCGCCATTTTCCTCTTCATCTTCCATTGCGTGTTTATCATTGCTCAATCGGTTTGCAACCGTTTCAGGCTGAACCGCTGATAGCACTACATGGTCACTGTCAGTTATTATAACCGCACGGGTCCTCCTGCCATATGTTGCATCAATTAACATCCCTCGATCTCTTGCTTCTTGGATAATTCGCTTAATAGGAGCAGATTCAGGGCTAACTATAGCGATGATTCGATTTGCCGACACAATATTGCCAAAACCAATATTAACAAGTTTAATATCCACACTTATACCTCCTGAAAGTTCATTCTATATTTTGAATTTGTTCTCGTATTTTTTCCAGTTCGCTCTTAATGTCAATTATTTCTTTTGATACACAATAATCCGATGCTTTTACTGAAATCGTGTTTGCCTCGCGAAACATTTCTTGAGCAATGAAATCCATTTTTTTGCCTACAGCATCGTCCGAGTATAATAATTCCTGCATTTGAGCTAGATGGCTCCCAAGTCTCACAACTTCTTCGGTAATATTGGATTTTTCCGCAAATATTACCGCTTCTGTCTCTATTCTATCTTCATCAAAGGAAAGATCTGAAGACAATCTTTGAACGTTCTGCATGAGCCTCTCTTTATACTCTTTAGGAATCATATCTGCTCGTTCTTTTATTAGCCCTACTTTATCTTTTATGAGTTCCAACCTTGCGTTTAAGTCTTTCCAGAGGTTTCCCCCCTCCTTTGTACGCATTTTAATGAGATTATCCAAAGCCTCATCCAAGGCAGGCGCTAAAGATTCCCATAAGTCATCTTCTACCATGGAGTCTTCTTCCAAGATAAAAACATTTGGCAAAAGAGAAAGCAGTGACAGTGAAATTTGCCCTTCAAAGCCTATTTCATTTTTTAGTTCCATCAATTTTTTATAGTAATTGTTAACAAGGCTTTTGTCAATTTTTATATCAACGGGGAGACTCTCATCATGCATATTAACATATACATCCAGTCTGCCTCGTTTTATTTTTCCCCTCACATAGTTTTTTATCTTATCCTCCAAAGAAAGCCAGGGTTTCGGTAATCTTACAAATAGCTCTAAAAATCTATGATTTACCGACCTAATCTCCACAGTAAAATGAAATTTGCCTTGATTTTCACCTCGGCCATAACCGGTCATGCTTTTTATCATTACAATCCCCTTTTACGTTAACAATGATAAATCCATTAAACCAGGGCTAATCCCTGGTTTTCTTGTATTTTCTTAATAATCGTATCAATTATTATATCATTTTATTATGTTTTAAACAACAAAATATTGACCTTCCAAAAGCTTGTCGCAAGTGCTATACTATGATTCAATAGGGAGGTTGTTTTATGTCGTTTGATGGGATAGTACTATACGGTATAATCCATGAACTTCAGCAATCACTGCTTGATGGCAGAATAAGCAGGATTTATCAGCCTAGCAAAAATGAACTTGTCCTTTTTATCATTCATAATAGAAGGGAACACAAGCTGATTGTATCGGCAGATTCTATAAACTGCAGAATCCATCTTTCCGATACTGTAAATCAGAATCCCTCCTCACCTCCAATGTTCTGCATGTTGCTTAGAAAGCATCTCTTGGGAGGAAAAATTATATCAATCCTCCAGAAAGGCTTAGAGCGCATAGTAGAGATTGCCATCACCAATACTGATGAATTCATGCAGCCAAAGGACTATAAACTTATAGTGGAAATTATGGGAAAGCACAGCAATATAATACTGACTGACTTCCAAAATACAATCATCGATTCAGTAAAGCGGATAGGTCTAGAGTTAAATAGATACAGGGAAATACTGCCTGGAAAAACTTATTCCGATCCGCCTTTAGATGAGAAGATAAATTTATTGTCGGTAGATGATGATTGCATTATTTCCATGTTGAAAGAAGCATCCGCATCGCAATTTACAACAACACTGAGCAGGTGGATTATAGACAATTTCGCAGGCTTTTCGGGAGTGTCTGCCCAGGAACTTGCCTTGAGGGCCAGGCTAGACCATAGAATTCCAATATGCCAGCTCAATAATAGACAGATCGAGCAAATCGCCAAGGTTTTTTCAAATTTACGGGAAGATCTGTTACAATGCCATTTCCTACCTCGTGTTTATTGTAACATTAATACAAAGGAACCTGTAGATTTTTGGCTCTTTCCTATGGAGAAATATAATCAAAAAGAATATAAGTCATCAAACTCTGTAAATGAAGCTGCAGACTTTTTCTACTCAAAAAAGGAGGAATTTGTGGCAGTTAAAACTTTGAGACAGAGTTTAAAAGCTGAAGTCTTGAAACACGAAAAAAAGCTGAGACAAAAGCTCCAATATCTAAAGGAAAGAATAGACAACACATCTGACCTTAACAAATACAAATTGTGGGGAGAATTGTTGTCTGCCAACTTATATCGAATAAAAGCCGGCCAAAGTCAGGTAAAGCTCCCAAACTTCTATAATTTAAATGAAGAGGTAACAATTCCATTAAATGAAAAGCTATCACCTTCACACAATGCCCAACTCTATTTTAAAATGTATAAAAAATTACAGGCCACCAAAAAATATGTTGAGGCAAGAATAAAGGATACTTTAATGGAAATGGAGTATCTTGAAAGCACCCTTGTAAACATAGAACATAGCCGATCCATACAAGATTTGACGGAAATTCAGCAGGAATTGGAATTACAAAAGTACATCAAAACAAATGTGCCTAAGGGTAAAATGGAAAGTAAAAAAGAATTATCAAAACCCTTACGGTTTAAGTCTTCAGACGGCAACGTAATTTATGTAGGGAAAAACAACCGGCAAAATGACATGCTTACCTTTAAAAAATCAAAGCCTGATGATATATGGCTCCACGCCAAAAATACCCCAGGCTCCCATGTCATAGTAGAAACACAAGGACATGCAGCAAGTGACACGACCCTTACTGAAGCTGCCATTTTAGCCGCATATTTTAGCAAAGGTCGAAACAGCAGTAATGTTCCGGTAGATTACACCCTTGTCCGCCATGTCAAAAAGCCGTCAGGCGCCAAACCGGGTTTTGTCATATATTTTAATCAAAAAACTTTATATGTAACTCCGGATGAAAAAACTGTTGACAAATTATCTTTCTAGTATCAGCACACAGTTTTCCCCGTCCACCTCATCCAATCTTACCTCTACTATCTCTTCCCGGGAGGTGGGGACGTTTTTTCCAACAAAATCCGGTCTTATGGGCAATTCCCTATGGCCCCTGTCTACGAGTACTGCCAATTGTATTTTCTTTGCCCGTCCCAAATCGGCCAAAGCATCGAGGGCAGCTCTTACCGTCCTGCCCGTATATATAACATCATCCACTAAAACCAGATTCATATCGGTTATATTAAAGGGTATTTCTGTCTTATGCACCACCGGTGATGGGGCGAGGCTTGACAAATCGTCACGATAAAGAGTTATATCCAAAATACCCACCGGAATCTCTTCGCCCTCAATGGAATAAATGTAGTCAGCTAATCTCTTGGCGAGGGGGACACCCCTTCGCCTTATACCTATGATCGCCAGGTTGTCAACGCCTTTGTTTTTCTCGATGATTTCATGGCTTATCCTCTTTAAAGCACGATTGATTGCATTCTCATCCATTATCCGCGCTTTTTCTTCCATTTTACTCCCCCATTTTTTCTTTTCTTAATATTTCTAATATAGCTTTCATATCATCAGGCATGGGCGCCGTAAACTCTACATACTTGTCGTTGCTGGGATGACGAAAACCAAGTTTGTAAGCGTGAAGGGCCTGCCCTTCTATATCAAAGGGCGGTTTTTTTCTGGAGTAGACCGGGTCGGCAACAATTGGATGGCCTATGTATTGCATATGAACTCGTATTTGATGGGTTCTCCCCGTCTCAATGCTAAGCTCAAGCAGTGTAATATCCTCAAATCTCTCTATTACTTTAAAGTGGGTTATTGCATCCCTTGAATTCTTAGCAGTAACCTGCATTTTAGTTCGCTTTACCAGGTGTCGTCCAATGGGAGCATTTATGGTACCCTTTTCTTCCTGGACTATTCCCCAAACTAAGGCCAGATATAACTTGGTAACTTCGCGATTTTTAAGTTGCCTTGATATGCTTTTGTGGGCGCAGTCAGTTTTCGCCAGCACTATAACTCCAGAAGTATCCTTATCTAGGCGGTGTACAATACCGGGCCGCATTAAGCCGCTTCTGACAGATAAGTCTTTCGTGTGGAAAAGTACGGCATTTATGAGCGTACCAGAATAGTTACCCGGAGCGGGATATACTACCATGCCCCTAGGCTTATTTACAACTAAAATATCCTTATCTTCATAAATTATATCCAAAGGTATGTTCTCAGCAGTGATAGAGGGCTGCGGTGGCGGAGGAATAAACACCGTGATATGGTCCCCTACTTTTAATTTATAATTTGGCTTCACACAAACTCCATTAACTTTTACCCAGCCTTCAATTATTCCTTTTTGTAAAAAACTACGGGATTCCTGCAAATTTTCAGCTAAAAAAATATCCAATCGCTTTTTTGAATTATCTTTTGCGATTACAAACTCGTGTCTTTTATCCAAGTTCTTCCTCCTGTTTTTACTTGAACAGGCTTTGATATTCCGGATGAAATGTAATTAGATATGCTAATATCAGAACCCCTATGACTATTGCACAGTCAGCTATGTTAAAGACCGGCCAAACTCTAAAGTCTAAAAAATCAACTACATATCCAAATCTCAGTCTATCAATAAAATTGCCCATTGCCCCTCCTAGAATCAAAGCCATTACAATACCAAAAGCCTTGTGCTTTGCGGGGAGCTTAATTAATACTAAAGTGATTATAACTATTACTATAGAAGAAACCACCGTGAACAGAAAGGTCTTGCCTTTCAATATGCTAAAGGCAGCTCCTGTGTTTTGAACATATGTGATGTGAAAAACATTTTTAATAACTGGGATAGACTGATGTGGCACCATGTTTTTTTGTACTATGTGTTTTGTGAACAAATCTAGAACTAATATGAAAAAACTAATTGCGAAATACAAACCGGCTACCTCCAAGGCTTCAATGTTATTTCCAATTATATAATACCCGAAGTTAAACATCAATGAAAAAATGCCCTACAAGGGCATTTCTTTTCCGGTTAATTTCTATCATCTTCATCGAGATCTCTTTCATTTATGATCGTGTCAGTTCCTTCAACTATACCGCGCGGTTCTTCGCCATCCACATAAGTTTCGCTATAATCTACAGCCCCCGGTATGTCTTGGGGCCCGTCAGACGTACCGTATCTCGCTACATCCTGCCAGGCATCTTCACCATCATATCCTACTGTGTCTTTTCCATTCCGAGAGCTTCTTCCAAAGGGAAATTTTAAGACTTCCTCTTCGAGTGGCCTACTACTGTGATCACCTGGCTTCTCCTCGGATTTCTTGCAATCTATGCAAAAAGTCGTGTAAGGTAGGGCTTCCAATCTCTCCCTTTCAATATTCTTGCCACAGTTTTCACATACTCCGTAAGACCCATTGTTTATTCTATCAATAGCATGGTTCACCTTCATAAGCAAAACCTTTGAGTTGCCCTTTAGACCCAAATCCTTTGATCTCTCAAAGGTTTCGGCACCCAAATCTGCCGGATGGTTATCGTAGCCCGATAGCTCACCAATCGATTCCTTTAGGGGTTCAGAGCCTCGCTTTGACAGTAATTCCATTTGCTTTTCCAGCCTGCTTTTTAAGCTTTCGAGTTGTCTTTTGTAATGTTCTATGTTCAAGTCGGGCCTCCTAGCAGTTTATATTATACGCTCAAAGCTGTTTTTGAACAATTTTAATAATGTCGGCTATAAATGTACCGATTATTGGTAATCTTAAAATCACAATTCGCTGGAGAAAATATATGGCCAAAGCCCCTAAAAGGGTAAAGCCTATAGCCGTTCCGAAGCCTCTGGCAATGCCTCCTAAAAAATTCATATACAGCAGTCTCTTTGGATTTCTCAGTAACTCAACATATTCTGCTAAGTTGAGTCGTTCAATATTTAAGGACAATTCATCTATTTTTTGGCTCAGCTTTTCATAAGTTTTGTGGTCAGTCATGTGGATTCCCTCAAAATTAATTTATCCAACCGACCGAGTTTTATTCCTAATTATCATAGACGAGTTTATTGCTGATTATGTACCTCTCTATCTGTGTCCTGCCTATTCTCTTCACCGTCACTAGCTGCCGCCGCTTTTAAAGCGCTTTCGCAAGATGAGGCGCTATCGGCAAACAGGTCAAGCTCTAATGAATCCAAGTATTCCAGTTGGGACTCAAGAAAGTTTTTAAACCGTATTTTATATAGGCAAAACTGCTGCCTCAATTCCTCATTTTGATTGTTAATTTGATTGAACTGCTCTTTGGCTTGCTGTATTATTTCTTTTGCATGCAATCTGGCTTCTTTTAAAATTGCTTCTTTTTCCCTCTCAGCATTGCTTTTTACCTCTTCAGCAGTCTTTTCAGCCAAAACAAGGGCATTTTTCATTGTTGTCTCAATATCTTTATAGCTTTGCATTTTCTCATGCAACAATTGAATTTGTTCTCTTAAATCCCGATTTTCCTTGTAAATTCTTTCATAGTTTGCCAGCAGATTGTCTAAAAACTCATCAACTTCTTCTGTATTATAGCCTCTTATGCTTCTGCTAAATTCTTTTTTCTGAATTTCCAAAGGCGAAATGTCCATATTTTTCATCTCCTTACCAGAAAATCCCATACAGTAATCTTACAATGATAACTCTCACAATGTCTAAAAAGAGCAGTGCAATTAATGGTGAAAAATCCAAATAAGGCCATGACCCCCTAGGGATAAATCTTTCCAACAATTCTCTAAATGGTGCGAGAATCGGTTCAGTAAAGTCGTATATGAAGCTGCTTATGGTAGGATTGATAGGATTGGGGAAGAAGGATAAAATGACCCTCAATAAAATCATTAAGTCTATAAATTGAAAAAATACATTGACAATTCTTATCAAAGATTTACCCCCTTAATTTGATATTTGATACGGTGTCTTGATTTTCTTCATCCCCTTCTACTCCGGAAACATCTACATTGTCAGGAGCAAATATAAAGATTCCTGGCCCAATTTTCTTTACGGTGCCGTTTAATGCATAAATGCTGCCCGACATAAAATCTAGAATGCGCTTTGCGGTTTCTTTGTCAAGCTTTTCAAAATTGACAATTACCGCCCTCCTATTTTTCACTTCATCCGTAATCTCACTAACCTCTTCAAAGGAACCGGGCTTAAAGATAATCATCTTGTTTTTATTTGTTTGATGAATATTGATTACCCTGCCCCTGCTTTTTGGCTCAGGTCGGGCAATATAGGGCTCAAAATCTTGTTTTTCAGCTTCTTCAGGCATCTCATCTTCAATGCCTAAAAAATACAATATTTTTTTAAAAAATGTCTTATTGCTCATACTATCATTAGCTCCTTCTTATTTATTTTCTAGTTCCAAATATGCCTGTGCCAATTCTTACCATGTTTGCCCCCTCTTCTATTGCCACTTCAAAGTCATTGCTCATTCCCATAGACAGGTATTCCATACTCACATTTTCAATAGATTTTTCCTTTATACTTTGAAAAATCTCGCGCAAATGCCTAAAATAAGCCCTTACATCTTCGGGATTTTCTTTGAAAGGAGCTATTGCCATTAAACCCCTGACTTTTAAATTTGGAAGTGTTGCAACTTTTTCGATAAAAACTTCAGTATCATCAGGGTCTATACCGTATTTCGTCTCTTCACTGCCTATATTTACTTGAACCAGGACATCAATTACTTTATCCGCCTGCTGGGCCCTTTTTTGTATTTCTTCGGCTAATCTCCAACTGTCAAGAGACTGAATCATGGTAAATATATCTATTGCTGTTTTAACCTTATTCCGCTGCAGGTGACCTATTAAATGCCACTCTATATTGCCCTTTACAAGGTCTACTTTGCTCTTGGCTTCCTGAACCCTGTTTTCGCCAAGAAAAACAATACCATTGTCCACGGCTTCCTGAATTAATTCGGCCGAAAAATTTTTTGTCACCGCAATCAAATAAATGTCTTCCGGGTTTCTCCCGGAGCGTTCAGCTGCAGCCTCAATTCTTTTTTTGATTTGTTGTATATTTTGCTTTAAATAACTCATCTAATCCCCTCTTATTTAGTAAAATTTTATCACCTTGTTTTATTCCATTTACTATTATATTATCTTCATCTTCAACTACCAACTCAACGGGCTTGAAGCATTTTTCTCCCCGCTCGAAGACATAAACCCCCTCAACACCATTGTCATAAAATATGCCTTCCTTTGGTATCATGCAACCTTTATGTGTCCCCACAATCACTTCCAAATCTATTTTTCTCGAATCCAGCAGACTGTCTAGATCCGTATTAATTGAAAAAAAGCCAATGCCATTATCATTTATGCTAGCAAGTCGCCCTCTTATCTCCCTATCATTATCTATTTTTATATAATAATCTCTTCCTTCTTTAAGACCCTTTTCAGCTTTAAATGCTATGTACCATGAAAAATTATCTATTATTTTTAGGACAGCTTGATTCATGTTAACTTCTTTTGGCAGGCTAGTCTTAGTTAACCCCTCAACGACAGCAGTCAGCTGAGCATGTGATATATCTTTCGCCCTATCGGGAACCAGAACATCTTCAAGGCCGTCTATGTAAAGACTTACTATTCCTGCCTCCGATGCATAGACCACTATATCAATTTTACTGACTTCTTCCTTCATTTTATTTAATTGCTCTTTTAATGTATTGATACTTGCTTCATTTGATTCAAGTAGTTTTTGTCTCTCCTCTGCCAATCTCGTCAACTCATCTTGTAATGACCTCACTTTGTCAAATTCACCGTTCTCCGTGGCCTCTTTTATTTTTTGAGTGGTACTATCTATGGACTTTTCAATCAAACTCAAGGACATGGATGAGCTTCCCGGATTGCCTTCCAATGACTCTATCTTTTCTTCTAACTCGCTTATCTCATTTTGAAAACGTTGCTTTTGTTTTTCATCGGTGGTCACTATAAAAAGAGGTGTGCCAACTCTGACCCTCTCTCCTGATTTTACCAACAGCTGTACCTTGCCCTTAGCCGGAGATAAAACAGGAACCTCGTTTTTTATAATTATGCCTTCCGTTCGAAAGCTTTCGCAGATCTCACCATTTGCTACAACATATGTATTTGAAAAAATGACTTTGTAAAAATAAAAAGCCATAATCGCAACTAGCGATAAAGCTATTAAAATAGGGAGTTTAAAGGATTTTTTCCTGGGCCTTAAAAATACCACCTTTTCGTTGGAACGCCGCCGCATCTTACTTATCACCTTTTAGGTATAACACTTGTATGACTCCTTAAATATATACTTGTCTACTTTTTCACGACAACTCTTCAGCATGACTATACCATATAAATATTTTCTCCAAAAATAGACGTAATCCTTTTTTTTGCCTTTATTTTTCCAATAAAAGTTTACAAAACACTCGGTATAAAAGGGCATATCCGGCAATAATTTAAAAAAGAGACTTCAGGCACTGCCTAGAAGTCTCTTTATGTATGAATATAATAATCTTTGTAATGGTCTGAGTGGAGGGATTTGAACCCCCGACCTCTTGAACCCCATTCAAGCGCGCTACCAAACTGCGCCACACCCAGACACTTTTATTAGCAAGTATTATTATAAAGCATCGGAAAAATAATTTCAAGCCTTAAAGCCATTTTCATAAAAATCTTACACCTTTTGAATCCGATAAAAGCACCTTGTAGTGGGATTTTATTCCTTCCTGTGCAAATATATCTACCATGTGCTGGCCCAGTGCCTCTGCCCTTTCTTTTAATGTTAAACAAACTACCGTTGGACCGGAACCACTTAAGAACCCTGCAAAAGCACCTTTTTCGGTAACTGTTTCAAGTATTTTATCCATTCCCGGGATTAGATGACTCCTGTACGGCTGATGCAATCTATCCTGGCAAAAAACATTCATATTTGTCAGATCTCCCTGAGCCATTGCGGCAACCAGCATGGCAGTATGACATGTATTAAATACTGCATCTTCGAATTTAACGGTTTTCGGCAGGACCTTTCTGGCATCTTCTGTCTTTAATTCAAATTCAGGTATGCAAACGACAAAGCGAAGCCAAAAGGGCACGGGAAAGGTTTTGTATATGACCTTGTTTTCGTGAATCATCGAGAGACAAAAACCGCCAAACATGGCAGGCACTATATTATCAGGATGTCCCTCCATTTCCGTACCAATTTGCACCAACTCGCCGGTATCTAATACGTCTCCCACCAGGTGATTGGCTGCCATTAAGCCCCCCGCAATACATGCTGCACTGCTTCCCAAACCTCTAGCTATAGGGATGTGATTTTCCAGCACGATTTTTAAAGGTCGATTTACATTTGCCCTCTCTAATACTTTACTGGCTGCCTGATAGACCAAGTTGCTTTCATCCAGAGATATATTTTCTGCCCCTTCACCTTTTACGTAAACCTCCGGTTTATCGGAGAACTCCATGTCGATAAAGTTATACATTCCTAAAGAAGCACCTAAGCAGTCAAAGCCAGGTCCAAAGTTTGCAGTAGTTGCAGGTACTTGAACTTTAACCATATTTTCACTCCTACTCGTAAATTTCACTTTCCAATAATTCTATTTTGGGGTCAAGGACAGTAGGTTCAATTCCGACTTTTATGGCAGTATCGGGGTCTTTTAAGCCGTGACCGGTAAGCACTGCCACAACTTTTTCTCCATCATTAATTATATTTTTCTTACACATCTTTATTACTCCTGCTACGGAAGCTGCCGAAGCCGGCTCAACAAAAATACCTTCATATTTAGCAAGTATCTTATATGCTTCAAGAATTTCTTCATCCGTCACCTTGTCTATTTTGCCTTGAGAGCTTTGAGCTGCCTCCACCGCATATTTCCAACTGGCCGGGTTTCCAATGCGAATAGCTGTGGCAATAGTCTCTGGGTTTGGAATTATTCTATTTTCTACAATTGGTGCTGCACCGGCAGCCTGAAAGCCCATCATTTTAGGCAGTTTGCCGATCTTTTTAAGTGAATAATATTCCTTAAAGCCCTTCCAATATGCCGTAATATTCCCTGCATTTCCTACCGGTATAGCAAGATAGTCCGGAGCTTCCTTAAGCACATCGCATATTTCAAATGAAGCAGTTTTTTGCCCCTCTATTCTGTGTGGATTAATAGAGTTTACGAGAGTGATAGGCCTTCGCTCGGCAAGCTCTCTCACCATTTTTAAGGCATCGTCAAAATTACCTCTAATGGCGATAACCTTTGCACCATATGCAATCGCCTGTGCTAGTTTGCCCATGGCGATAGCACCTTCGGGGATTAGAACGACGCATTTTAAGCAGGCTTTTGCCGCATAGGCTGCTGCGGAGGCTGAAGTGTTGCCCGTTGAGGCACATATTACAGCGGAGGCACCGTCCTCCACCGCCTTGGATACTGCCACCGTCATCCCTCTGTCTTTAAAAGAACCCGTAGGATTGAGGCCTTCATATTTCAAATAGATTTCTGCCTTCGTATCTAATAACTCCTCGATATTTCTGGCTCTTATAAGCGGAGTATTCCCTTCGTTTAAGGAAATAATGTTTTTCCTATCTTTAACAGGAAGGTATGAAAAGTAATTGTCAATTACTCCTGTCTTTACACTCAATTTTGTTCCCCCTCAACTCTGATGACGGTCGATATCTCTTCCACCTCATCATAATCTTTCATTTGGTCAAGTGCCCTTTTGAGATTTTCAAAGGGCACATCGTAAGTGACAATGACGATTTCGGCTGTGCCATTTATGGTGTTTTTTTGAAATACTTTTGACAGGCTGATTTGATACTGGCTAAAGGCACCGGCTATTTTTGCAAGTACACCGGGTTTGTCGACAACTAGAAGTCTAATGTAAAAACTTGAACAAGCCTGGCCAGGGTCCATCACTTCCAGGTTGTCAAAACAGGTGCAGTTGAACTTGCTACAATTGTTATTTCTAACCGTCTCCATGATATCTGCCACTACAGCACTTGCAGTAGGCATTTTCCCTGCACCTAAACCATAAAACATGACAGGACCAACGGCATTTCCTTCAGCCATGATAGCATTAAAGGAGCCCGATACACTGGCCAAGGGATGGTCTTTTGGCAATAATACCGGCGTCACAGAAACTTCTACGCTATCTTCATGCTTTTTGCCGAGAGCTATTAGCTTTATAACTTGCCCCATCTCACGGGCATATTGTATATCAGCTTTACTTACACTATCAATACCTTCGGTATAGACCTGATCGGAAGTTATTCGAGTATTAAAAGCTATGGATGATAGTATCGCAAGCTTTCGGGCTGCATCATATCCTTTAATATCATCGGTGGGATCGCTTTCAGCATAGCCTTCCAGTTGTGCTTCTTTCAAGGCTTCGTCAAAACTTTTTTCCTGTTCGGTCATTTGACTTAAGATGTAATTTGTTGTACCGTTTAGTATCCCCATTATTTTTACTATTTTATTTGCTGACAAGCATTCTTTCATAGGCTTTATAATGGGAATGCCGCCGGCCACACTTGCCTCAAAAAACAAATTGACATCATTTTCTGCCGAGAGCTCAAAGAGTTCTCTGCCGTGTTTCGCTATGACCTCCTTATTTGCCGTTACCACGTGTTTGCCCCGTTTTAAAGCTTCCTTGATATAAGATAAGGCAGGTTCTTCCCCTCCCATCACCTCTACAATGACTGAAATATTATCATCATTTAAAATATCTTCGAATTTATCGGTTATCTTCCCCTCCACCAGGGGAGTCCTCTTTTTATTTAAATCCTTTACAAGTACTTTTTTGACATTTATGTGGTCATTTATCCTCTTTGCTATTACGTCTTTGTTGTTTTCCAATAATTCAACAACGCCTGTTCCGACTGTGCCTAAACCCAATAGTCCGATTTGCATATTATAACTCTCCTCTCATTCTTGTGCAATTATCTCAAGTTTGTGCACGCAATCTTTTTTGTTTATTATCGCAAGCAATTCTTCAACATTTTTGTTCAGATTTCCGGTTTCAAAGGAGATGGTGACATTCGCCATATTTTGCACAGGTATGTTCTGATTGATGGTCAATATATTTCCCCGAGCCTTTGCAATTTCGTCCAAAATACTGGACAAAACGCCAGGCATGTGTTCTAGAACAAATGATATTGTCACGATTTTGCCCATACTTGCCTCGTAAAAAGGAAAAATATAGTCCTTGTACTTGTAATAGGCGCTTCTGCTCATACCCACAGCCTCTGTCGCCTCATTGACCGTTTTGGCCTTCCCACTTTTCAAAAGCTCTTTAGCTTTGATGGTTTTTTTAAAGATGTCAGGCATTATTTCTTCTTTTACTATGTAAAACCTGCCCTTCGCCACCAAAAGTCAAATCCTCCTTTGCATTGTTTATGCAAGACATACAACTATTTCTGTATGGAAGACATTATAGCATAACATTAGCTAAAAAACAATAGATAGTTTTTATGTTATAATGTCTTTACAATGTGTTAAGGAGGGATGCTCATGTATAAAATTGTCGAAAATGCGTATTTTCTTTGGGGGCTATTTTTAATAAACCTTTTCGGCTCCATATACGGGTTTTATTGGTACGGTCAGCAATTGTCAGAGACACCGGGTATTTTAAAGCTGTTTGTCCCCGACAGCCCAACAGCCTCCTTGCTTTTTACTCTGGCCCTTTTTATGACGCTAATAAAAAAGCCCAAGCCATTTTTAATACTGATGGCCTGCGGCTGGTTGATCAAGTATGGACTTTGGGCAGCAATTATCAATACCCATTATTATATAATCGGTGGCAATTACACGTTTACGAACTTTCATCTGACACTATCTCACCTTGGCATGGCGGCAGAAGGTTTGCTTTTTATAAGGGGTGTTGATTACAATAAATACCACTTGTTTTTCTTAATTTGTCTCATGATTGTAAGTGACGTCTTAGATTATAAGCTTGGCATACACCCATGGCTTTTTCACCAAAGTCAACTGAAAGTTGCCATTATTTCTATTGCTTTGCTGACCGCTTCCATTAGTCTTTACTTTATCTTTTTGTACAAAAGGCGCTACTGAGTGCTGTGGATTTTTGTATACTCCGGACAATCTTCTTTTAAAGTGCATATATCACACAGAGGATTTCGAGCGCGGCAAACATTGCGACCATGGTATATTAACCAATGGTGTGCCTTTATCCAAAGAGATTCGGGTATTTTTTCGTTTAAATCCTTCTCAACACCATAGACATCTTTTTTTGGGGAAAAGCCCAAACGACGAGCCAATCTATATACGTGGGTATCCACGGCAAAAGCTGGTATAGCAAAGGCATTGGCCAAAATCACATTAGCAGTTTTTCGGCCAACACCTGGAAGTTTTGTCAATTCATCAAAGGAAGAAGGCACCTCACCCCCATGTTTTTCCAATAATATTCTGGACGTTGCTATGATGTTCTTGCTTTTATTCCTGAAAAGGCCGCATTCCCTTATATCTTCTTCAAGTTCTCGCCTGTCTGCAACTGCAAAATCTTCAGGCCCTTTGTATTTCTCAAAGAGCCTTTCCGTAACCTTGTTAACCCTTTTGTCAGTGCATTGGGCAGCCAAAATAGTGGCAATCAAAAGCTGAAAGGGGTTGTTGTACTTAAGAGCTGTGCCAGCTTCCGGGTATAATTGACTCAGCTTATTAAGAATTCGTGTTATCCTCGCCTGTTCTCTGTTATCGTAGTCTCCTCTATCCCTTTCCATAAATACCTTCCTCACACAACTTGTTATGCAGCATTTTTACGTTCTAAGATATCCAATAAAAGATCTATAGCTTTTCTTAGCTGAACATCTTCCCTTGACAAGAGTTTTTGTATGATTGCATCATTTAATGCCACATAAAAATCGCCATCAACGATGCCCGTCACCGGAAGACCAGCCTGTTTTTGCAAATCTTTCACGGCTTGAAGGGTCCTCGGTCCAAAAACTCCATCAGGTTCAGCATTGAGTAGATTTAAAAATTTCAATCGCTGCTGCACACCCAAGACTTCTAAACCGATATTCCCGTAACTCAGTGTCTTCAGGCTACTTATGGGGATGAAGTCTTTTATGGGATTGGATTTGTCGGTTTCAACGACAACGTCGGGAACAATGCCTGCATTGTTTATATTTGTACCGTTTGGAGTCGTATAGTAAGCCGTTGTCAGCTTAATGCCTCCCAGGGCACCCAGGCTTAGGGTCCTCTGTACCATTCCCTTTCCAAAAGTCCGCTCACCGACCAACACTCCAGCATTTCTGTCTTTAATGGCTCCTGCAAGGATTTCTGAAGCACTGGCAGAACCTCCATTAACGAGAACCACCAAGCTAAAAGGTGATGGTTCCGAATCAGACGTATAAGTTTGGGTTTTTCCATCTTTAGAAACTAAATTGACTATAGGCCCCTGGGGGACAAAACGCTTGGCAACTTCTATTGCTTGGTCAATATAGCCACCCGGATTGTTCCTTAGGTCAAGAACTATCCCCTGAACACCGCTCTCTTTAAAATTATCCAGGCTTGTATCTAGATTTTCAACGGTATTCACATTAAACTCATTAATTTTTATGTACCCTATGCCTTTTCCCAACACTCTTGATTCAACGGGATTAATTTTAACAATATCTCTCTCTACTTCAAATCTCAAAGTTTCTCCATTTCGAACTACACCAATGGTTACTTTAGTCCCCTTATCGCCTTGTAATCGCTTCGACACCTCTGCAGTGGAAAGGCCGGTGATGTCATTTCCATCAATTTCAACGAATCTATCTCCGGCTTTTATACCAGCCTTTTCTGCAGGGCTCCCGCTAAATACTGATACAACCGTTATGTACTTGTCCTTTAAAGTTATAACGATTCCGATTCCTTCATAATTACCGCTAATCGATTCATTAAAATCCTTAAATTCACTGGGAGTAAAATATTCCGAATAGGGGTCGTTTAATGATTCCACCATACCTTTGATGGCACCCCTTAACAACTCTAAATCGTCAATATCGCCAACATAATTCGTCTTTAAAAAGTTTTCCATCTGAAGCAGAAAATAAATCTCATCCGGTATTTTCCCATCAGAAGAGGCTCCCTGAACATACGTAAGCGGATATAATACAAAAATAAGCATCATGACAATTGCAACAGTCAGCTTCGAACTCGCAATCATTCTCTTCATTTCGATATCTTCTCCCCACAATCTTTTATTGTCTATATTTTAACATAAAACTCTGTCATTGTATAACAAAAATCTAATTAAAAAAGCCTTTGAAAAGGCTTTTTGTTGCTCGTATGACATCCGATTAAAAGTGCTTTTTGGCTTCTGATACAAGCTCATCCATGAGTTTTTTTACAGAAACTATATCTGTTATTTTATGGACATTTGCACCCGCAAAGGCAAAGCCTTTGTCAAGATTTCCCTTTTGAGCATTGATCAGAGCATCTGCAATACAGTAAGGCGACTTGGCAGGTTTACAGGGTTTTAAGCAATTGCTAATACAGCGGATCGGCTTTCTCTGCCCAGCCACAACATCTTCCAAAAATTTGTTTTTGATCGCTCTTCCTATCATTCCAACCGGGCTTTGAATAATCTGTATGTCATCAGGGTCTGCATTTAAATACATTTTCTTAAATTCTTCCGAGGCATCGCACTCATGTGTTGCCACAAAGCGCGTAGCCATTTGAACTCCTGCCGCACCTAGATGCATGAACTCAGCAATGTCCCTGCCGCTGAAAATCCCGCCTGCAGCGATAACGGGTATTTTTCTGTTGTAAATTGCTTCAAAGGGCTTAATAGCTACTAATACATCTTTTATAAGCTGATGTAGCTGAAAACTCGGTTTATAGATTTCTTCTTCCTTAAAACCGAGATGGCCTCCTGCCAGCGGCCCTTCAACTACTATAGCATCTGGCGCAACACCATAGTTTTTATGCCAATTTTTACATATTACTTCTGCTGCTCTACCGGAAGAGACAATGGGGACTATTTTTGTGTCGCTACCTTTTGTATACTTTGGCAGTTTTAACGGAAGACCTGCACCTGAAAAGATTATGTCAATCTTTTCTTTTACTGCTTCAACAACCATCTGTTCAAAGTTGTTGAGGGCCACCATAATATTAATCCCCAAGATTCCGCCTTTAGATATATCTCGAGCCTTTTTTATATGCCATCTCAGTGCTCTTAAATTGGCTTCCACTTTATTTGTTAAATAATCAGGCTCGTTGAAGCCGATTTCAACTGCGGAAATTACGCCGATGCCGCCGTTTAATGCCACATTTCCTGCTAAGGAAGAGAGGGAAATTCCAACACCCATGCCTCCCTGCACTATTGGGACCTTGGCCAGCAGATGACCAATTTTAAGCTCAGGTAAATCCATTGTAAACCTCCTTGATACCAGCTATTAATAGTTGTTAATATACTTTACTATAGTATACAGATAATCTCACCAAGAGAAAAGGAAAACATTCATCGGTTTCTGTTAACTACTATTGTTGAAATATCAGCCAACACTTTTTTCATAGGAATGTCGGGAAGTGGGGCTATGGACTGCTGAGCTCTATAAACATATTTTTCCGCTATACGCTTCGCATAGTCTAAACCGCCAGAATTTTTTACTATCTCAACGGCTTTTATCACATCAGATTCATGTGTAAATCCTTTTGCGATGATTTCCTTTAGAGAATTTTTCTGGTTCGAATACTTCAATGCATATATGGTAGGTAGTGTAATAACCCCTTCTCTAATATCAGCCCCTACGGGTTTTCCTAATTGGTCATCGTTGCTGCTAAAGTCCAGCATATCGTCGACAATTTGGAATGCTATGCCTATATTCATACCATACCTATGTAGCGCCCTTACTGTCCTTTCCGGAGCTTTAGAAGCCCTGGCCCCAAGCTCCGCACTAAGTGCGAACAACATTGCAGTCTTTCTTCGTATCCTATAAAGATAATCTTTAAAGGTAAGATTCGTATTGAAAAGATCCTCCCTCTGTTTTATCTCACCTTCACATATCAGGTGCAACGTTTTCGCAACGATTCGCAGCAAGCTGAAATGCTCCGATAAGGCAAATAGTTCAAAGACCTTACAAAAGACAAAATCTCCTGCAAAAACTGCAACATCTTTGCCCAATCGTGCTTGAATGCTCGGTATTCCACGGCGCAGTGGTGAATCATCTATAATGTCATCGTGAATCAATGTGGCCATATGTATTAGTTCAACCGACACTGCCAGTTGCCTAACATTCTCGAAATCGTAATTACCAAATCTTGACGCTGCCAAAACCATTGCAGGTCTTAGCCGCTTTCCTCCAGAAAGGATCATATCTTTCAGCGGTTGTCTGATTAATTCTATATTGGTATCTACCCAATATGTCAGGTCGTCCTCCAGGGTCAACAGTTCCTCTTCTATCTCCCCAAGAATTTGTCTGAGCACAATATCACCACGCATCAAAGCTTTGAGTCTAAATAAATAGACAATATACATATCTAGTATAAACATTTTGTTTTTAAATGTCTACACTATGTTGATTTTTATAAAAAGAGCTTGTTTTGTACTAATGAGCTCTGGCTCCCCAAAACCTTTGCCTTTTTGTTATTGATTCAGAAGGTTTTAACCCTACTGCAGGCGTAACTGTCAGCTATTGGTTATTTTTATCGCACTTTCTTTTACTTGTACTAAAGGAATTTATAAAAAAAAGACGAAATTATTAACATGCACTTATCTGGCAATTTCATGCTGCATTTTTTCAACAACCCTGAAACTTTTGGGTTATTTTTCCGTCTATATATTTAAGATGCCTTAGTTCTTAAAGGGGGTACAAATTTGCCGATTATCAAACTTGAAAACATTTCAAGAAGTTACAAAAATGGCCAGGTTGTTATCGAAGCCCTGAAAAATATAAACTTGAGCATTGAAGAAGGCGAATTTATTTCAATAATGGGACCTTCCGGCTCGGGTAAGTCAACCATGCTCAACATTATCGGTTGCCTCGATAAACCTTCATCGGGTACATACGAAATTGCAGGCAAACGCGTTGAAAAATTGGGAGACGGTCAGCTGGCTGAAATAAGAAACGAGTTTATAGGGTTCGTGTTTCAAAGTTTTCATCTGCTTCCGGATTTAACCGCCCTGGAAAATGTGGAACTGCCCCTTATTTACCGCGGTTTAATAGGCAAAGAGCGCCGCAAGAAGGCTGTGGAAGCACTGAAGTCATTGGGCCTTGGAGAGCGAATCTACCACCGACCTTCTCAACTTTCAGGCGGCGAGCAGCAGCGGGTGGCAATTGCGCGGGCAATAGTAGGTGATCCCAAGGTAATACTTGCTGATGAACCAACCGGTGCCCTCGATTCGAAAACCAGTGAAACGATAATGGAGATATTTCAAGAGTTAAACAATGAGCGGGGCATAACCATAGTCCAGGTTACCCATGAAAAAAGCATAGCCGAGTACAGTAAAAGGATATACCACTTGTTAGACGGAAAAATAGAGCGGATTGAGGATTTAGCATGAAAAATTCATTTTTTAATTTTATAGCTTGGAGGTAGTGTAATGGCACAGCGAATATTGATGATTGCATTAATTATAGTAATTGTAATTGGCGGGGGATTCTATGCCTATAGGGAACTCGTACCGCCCCCTGCTGAGGAGGCGCAAGGTCCCGTTTATTCTACAAAACCCGTGACAAGAGGAGACATTAGCGTCGGCGTTGAAGTCTCCGGTCCTTTAAACCCCTCCAGCAGCGGCAGTATACTGGCCCCCGGCGGCAGAAATTATTATGAAATATCTTCCAGCAACATTCAATACACTCTAGTAGAGATTTTAGCTGAAGAAGGTGAAGCAGTTGAAATGGGTCAAGTGATCGCAAGGCTCGCAGCTCCTCAACTGCAAAATCAGATTAAAAATGTGGAAGCTGAGCTGGATAATGAAAAAAGATTTTTATCCGAGTTAACGGGTGTGCCCGAAGACCGCCTGTACGTAATCAATCCCGCCCAAGGTGTTGTCCTTAGGGCACCTATAGATGGCAGGGTTTCGGGTTTATCGGTTTCAGAAGGCAAGGAAATTAAACAAGGTCAAATTGTTGCACGAATAGTAGATGATTCCCACTTTAAAATTAATGCAAAGGTTAATCAAAATGAATTTCCTTTAATAAATCTTGGACAAAAATTGGCTATAGAGTTTACATTTTTTGAAGGCATATATTTTGGTGAAGTGGTGGATATTAATCCAAATCCTGTCCCAGACAGCGACGAAGACAGCCCCACCAGAAACTTTGTATATTGGATCACAGTAGAAGGAAAAAACCCCGGTTTGGTCCAGCCGGGTCTTCAAGTTCGCCTTGGAATAGCCGATTCCACAACCAATCCTACAAGAGTTTCCTGGTTTGCTTCACCTGCAACTGTTGAAGGTTTTGTCAATGAAGAGAGAGTTTTATCTACCGTTGAAGCATTGGCTACCCAGGTGCATGTTAGGGAAATGGAAATGGTAAAAAAAGGTGACCCGATTGTCTCCCTATCCGGTTCAGATGTTCAAAAGACCATTGAAGAAAAGCTCAACAAGATACGCGAAAAAGAGACCGAACTAAACGATCTTTACTCAAAAGCTGGTCAAATGGAAGTCAGGGCACCTATGGACGGAATAATTGCCAGATGGGACATTCAGCTTGGGGCTCAAATCAGTCCGGGAGACTGGATGGGATATGTTTTTAATACAAGTGATATGAATTTGTGGGTAGAAGTTGACGACATCGATGTGCTGATGATAAAACACGGCTCCCCTGCCACCGTTACTGTGGAGGCTCTTCCGGGTGAAACTTTTGAGGGAGTGGTGGAACACGTTGCCACTATGGGCAAAGATATGCAGGGAATTACCCGTTTTGGTGTTGATATTCGCGTAAAAGGCAGTTCCGAGCTCAGACCAGGCATGCAGGCAAGCGCTTACATTGATGCAGGAAGCGCAAAAGATGTCCTGTTGATTCCTGTAGAGGCCATCTTTGAGGAGGATGGTGTGCAAAAAGTTGAAGTGCTAAATCCCGACGGTACTACAAAGGCGGTTGCCGTAAAACTTGGCCTAATGAACGATAGATTTGCAGAAGTTAAAAGTGGCCTAGATGAGGGCGAGCTGGTCATAACTGGCAGCAGCGCCGATTTGCTTCCAAGCCAGCACATCGGAAGGAAGGAATCGATTTTGCCTTCCAACAATTCAGACGATGACGACAACAAAGTGCAATAAGGCCGGCAACCAATTGAGGGGTGAAAAAATGTTTAAATCACTTAAAGTATTGCCACTGCTTACGCGATTGTTGTTTGCAGCCAGAATGGCAGCCCACGGTATACTTGCACATCCCTTGCGTTCTGCACTAACCATCTTGGGCGTGGCTATCGGTGTCACATCCGTTGTCAGTCTAATGGGAATAGGCGAAGGTGCAAGGCAGGCTGTTGTAGCCCAATTTGAAAGTTTAGGTGCAAATGTAATTGTAATGAAGGCTAACGACCCTTCTGTAGAGTTTGACCCCGACGAGGTGCCGGATTTGGTAGAGCGGGTAGACGGTATGGATATGGCTACACCCGTTGTTCATACAAATGCGGTCATGCGTTGGCGAAGGGCAAGGGGGACCGTGGACATAGTTGGAGTGAACAGCAAATTTCCGGAAATAAGGGATAATGAATTAATAGCTGGCCACTTTTTTACCGAATTGCACGTATCTCAAAGGTCGCCCGTGGTCGTTTTGGGGTACAATATGGGAACTGGCTTGATGGGAGGAAGAAATCCAGTAGGCCAGGTTATTAGTCTCAATGGCAAGACTTTTAGGATAATAGGAGTCCTTGCGCCTAAGGGTCGAGGCAAAGCAGATGACATCGATGATAAAATAGTTATACCCTACACTACTGCCTTAAGAATTGCCGAGAAAAAGACCGTGCCCGAAATATGGGGAAAGGCCCCAACTCCATCAAAGGCTGATTTGGCAGTTGTCCAACTTGGAAGAATTTTTAAGAGAAAGTTGGGCCTTGACCAAAGTGCACCTACTACCATGCCGGGAGATCAAGACCAGATGTCGGGGGATGGGGTATTTTTTGAAGCTGTAGAAGCTGTACCAATAGGTCCCGCAGGAACTAATGAAAACAACCCTATTATTCCCGGTGGTGAGGACTTAATAACCATAACCAATCTTAACCAGTTGGTCCAGGAAGCCGACCAAGCTAACCGGGTAATGACCCTATTGCTCGGTGGTATTGCTGCAGTATCACTATTAGTTGGCGGTCTAGGAATAATGAATATTATGCTTGTGGCGGTAACGGAACGCACGCAGGAAATAGGAGTACGCCGTGCCCTTGGGGCAAAGCAAACTGATTTGCTTATACAGTTTTTGCTCGAAGCTCTGTATGTCAGCGGTATCGGTGCCATTGCCGGCACTGCCGGTGGAATTTGGGGCTTGAACGCCTTTGCCCGCCATGGATTTGAAACTGCTATAAGTTTTCACGCTATAAAAATAGCAGTTGTTGTGGCACTGACTTCCGGCCTTCTCTTTGGAATATACCCGGCTATTTCAGCATCTTCAGTTCCTCCAATAGAAGCTTTGAGGCGCTAACGATGCCACAGAAAGTTTATGAAACCAAAGGGGTCAGGCTTGTTCCCTTCAAACCTGGCCCTTTTTTGATATTCATTGTGACTTAACAAACTATTTCAATATTTTTTCAATCAACTGTTTTCTATCAAGTTTAAGACCTGCTTTTTTAGCTTGTTTTATCAAAAAATCAAAGTGCCGGATGGCCGCTTGTTTTCTTGCTATTGCTAAATCCACTTCATCAGCATCATTTTGGGCCCATTGAAATGCCTTTTCTGATAATTCGATTTCCAAGAGGGCTTTTTCAATTTCCTCCATTAATTTGTTCTCAGGTCCTCTACCGCTATCAAGACTTTGGGTCATGACAACCCCCTCCTGATAAGATTGTAGTATATCCTATGCAGGAAAGAGGAATTACTTGCAACATCTATAACAAAATTAAAAAGCTGCTAATGAAACAAGGCTTTCCACATTTATATTAAGATTATTTTGAATGTATTCGGCAACAATATCGACTAACAATCCATATTCTCCTAGAACCCTGCCCTTTTCAAAAATGGTGTAGCCGCTGCCTCCTGCAAGCATAAAATCGTTTATTGCAATTCTGTACATCTTTTCCGGGTCAAGCTCTTGACCTCCAATTGTCACTTCAACTAATCTATTTCCTGGCTCCTTGTCGGCAGAAAAGCTAAAATCGATTCCCGCCACTTGGGGAAACGCTCCGCTTATTTCCGGATAGAAGGAGACCCCGTGCTCAAGGGCTTGAATGAGGTCAGAGCCCTTCATTTCTATTAAAATGACGTAATTATTAAGAGGCAGCACATTTATAACGTCAGCCCTAGTGATCTCCCTGACCTCTATAGAAGTCCTGATGCCGCCTCCGTTCATTATGGCTCCATCCGCACCTGTTGCTTCAAGCATTGCTTCAGCCACGAGATTTCCTAGATTTGTCCGGCTTGTGCGCACATATTCTTTCTCACCGTTGAGAAAAACATCTGTCCAACCGATTACCTCTGACATGAGTAGTTCATTTTCTTTATTGATATCATTGATAATAGATTGTACTTTCGAATCTACCCGAAGTTCACCCATTGGGCCTGGTGTGTAAAGAGTAGCCTTTGCTTTTTCCAACTTTCCATCTCTAACCTCAATACTTACCAAGCCCAAATTTTCTCCCATTTCTCCCGCTTGCACTATTAAGGTGTCATTGACCACCATACCATTTTTTAGGGGAATATGAGAATGGCCTGAAACTATGAGGTCAATCCCTTCAACCTCTTCTGCAAGCCTGGCACAAGAATCCTGGGCACCTATCAAGGGAAGGTGGACTAATGCAATAATTAAGTCGCACTCTTGGTTTAGAACTTCCACTATTTGTTTTGCAGTGTGTACAGGGTCATCAAAAATCAGACCTTCCACATTTCTGGGGTGTGTTTTGCGCGGTGTTTCAGTTGTCGTTAAGCCAAAAATGCCGACTTTAAGCCCGTCCAGTTCCTTTATAGTTGATGTCTCGAGTAGCGGAACACCATCAGGTTTACGCACATTTGCAGAAAGCAACGGAAAATTTGCCTTTTCTGCAAGCTCACTAAGCCTTTGCCAGCCGTATGCAAAATCATGATTGCCTACTACCATAGCATCGTAACCCATGCTGTTCATGATTTTGACAATGCTTTCACCTTGGCTAAGGCTTGCCACACTGCTACCTTGAAAAGTATCCCCGGCATCCAGTAAAAGGACATTGTTATTCGCTTCCCTAATTTCCTTTACTATTGCAGCCATATGTGCATAGCCCATTTCCGATTCTTTTGCCCAGATGCTACCGTGAACATCATTCGTATGGACGATAATTACTGAAATTCTATCATAATCTGAAAGGGGAGCCTCAGTAAACAGCATCACTAATAGTGCTAATAGGATTAGTGGAACTATTGAAACTCTTAAAAGTAAATCTTTCTTTTTCAATCTCATTACCCCCTGTTGCTATGCCGCCGGACTGCCAACGCTGCTGATAATAGTGTCAGGGTCACCTTTGTACCAACTTCACCTATAATCCTTTATCTAAGGCTAAGATCTGCGAAATCGTAATCCATGTCTTCAATTTTCATTCCGTCGACGGCGACTATAATATCTCCGGGATGAAGACCTGCTCTCAGCAGGCAATTCCTGCGCATAACCTCTAACTACTATCTCCCCATCGTCTTTTACCAACAATATAAGCTCGATGGAGCCTTCATCCAGTTTATCGAATGGTACTTCTATGTAGTCCCGCGAATATAGTTAAAATCGACTCAGCCTTTGACAAAGGCAATCCTGCAATTTTGCTAAGATGGCAGTCACTTCCAGGCGACTATGAGCTCGTCAGGACGAACGGTCCATTCGAATTATCTTACTATAGCAAGAACAAGAGATCCCCTTTTTATGGTTTTCATAGTAATTGTATTGTATAAAAAAGGGGAATCTCTTGTTCTTTTTACTTAAGATATTTTCAATTGTATTACACTACGATCTAGATGAAACTTCAGTTAAATCAAATTGTAGATCCTGTATATGAACACCGCCGCCTCTGCCCTCGTGGTGTTGTTTAGCGGATTTAGTTTGCCTTCACTTCCTACTATTAAGCCTTCTTTTACTAAGGTCGCTATGCTGGCTGCTGCGTATTCTGATATGAGGTGTGTGTCTTTGTATTTGGCTAGGTCTGATGCGCTGCCTTGTGTCTTTAGGATGTTCAGCATGTTTAGTGCTCTCTCTGTCAGCACCATCATGTCTTGTCTTGTGATGTTTGCATCAGGGGCGAATTGGTTGTTGCCTATGCCTTTGGTTATGCCCAGTTTCTTGGCTATGCCTATCTCTTTGTAGTAGTAGGCGTCTTTTGGTATGTCTTTAAAGTTGTCTTCTAGGCTCGCTGTGACTCCAAGTGCCCTAACTAGTGAAAAGAGGTATTCTGCCCTGGTTATGGCTGTTTGTGGTTCGTATTTTGTTTGTGTCCTGCCTTTTAGGATTCCTTTTGAGGCCAGGACTTGTATTTGTTTCTTGGCCCAGGGTGCTTGGTCTAGGTCTTCAAAGTTTGTTTTTACGTAGACTATTGCGTATTTGCTAAAGTGGGTTGTGCTGAAGGTTACTGTGGATGTTTCTGGGTTGTATCTTGCTGTCGGTATTTCTATTATGTTGCCTTGGCTGTCTATATACCATACTGTGATGTGTTCTGGGTCTTTGAGTTCTTCTTCTGTCGGTGTGTAGGGTATGCTTATTGTACCCAACCAGCCCACCTATATCCTCGATACCTGTAACTGACCCTGTAGCGGAGGAGTCTGCAATCTCACCCCCATTATCGCCGACTAAGCCGCCAATAACCAATTCACTCCCTGTAACCGTGCATGTGCTATGACAATCCGTTATATATCCATCATTTTCTCCTAACAAACCTCCTACATCGTTGCAGCCATAAACGGCGCCTGAAACGGTGGACCCAATTATACTTCCATTATTATTCCAGCCTGCAATGCCGCCGACTAATCTTCTGCCAGTTACATTTACATCTTTAAGTGTAACATTCATTACAGTAGAATCATCACCTAAACAGCCAAAGAGGCCTACATAATCCTCATCGCCCCGATTTATGTAAAGATTTCTGATAGTTTTTCCATTGCCGTCAAAGGAGCCAGTAAAAGGCTTGTCCCAGCTACCAATTGGCCTCCAACCCTGGTTTTTGTTAAAGGGTGTGTTGTTTAAATCAATATCCTCTATCAACTTAAAATAGGCTTCAGACCGGTACCTTACATTATACAAATGTTCTGGTTCAGCTATCTGGTAAGGATCTTCTTCTGTGCCGGAACCACCGGCAAATATGGGAGAAAGCACGTCTAATGTAACTAGGTTAGAGTACAAAATATCTTCAACTCTAACCCTTAGCTCATATCTGCCAGGTGTATTTAAAGTAATCGGGAAATCAGCTTTGCCATTATCAAACTCAATTGTGAGCTGAAATAGAATTCCATCACCATCTTCTCCGTATACCTTACCGTATACCGTATCGCATACCGTCACTTTTTTATTGCCGGAAATAAGGTAACCTTTTTCGTCTTTGGCATTAGAAATTTCTATCTTAAATTTTTCCACAGGCTCCACAGTACTAGGAACTGATACCCCAAAGCCCCATTGCGGTGCTTCATCCTGCCAGCGAAGAATGGGACAGCTCTCCCCATCTTCGATGACCCAAACATCCACAAAATCCCATGTCTTATATGTTGAGCGCAGTTTCATTTCTTCAGTAATTTTAGGCTGCCCCATCTCGTTATCTGATTGACCGGTAGTGCTGCTATCATAATAGGAGTCAAATATCATCCCTGCGTTGTTGTATGCCACGAGCCCTCCAGTTTCATCATCAGAGTTAACATTTCCCGTCGCATAGCAGCGAATGATTTCCCCATTATAAAAGTTCCATCCCACTAGACCGGCAGCTCCATATTTTGCTCTTACATTGCCCGTTGCATAACAGTCCTTGATTTCTCCTTCATTGTACCCAACCAGGCCGCCGATTTCATCATCGCCGTCAACATCTCCTGTAGCGTAGCACCCAGCTACATCTCCCCAATTAGAACCAACTAATCCGCCGATATAGTGCTCGCCAGAGACATCAGCTTCAGCGTAGCTATCTGTAATACTTCCGTAGTAGTTCTCTCCTACCAATCCACCGATAACGTAGTTGCCGGAGACCTCACCATCTGCATAACACTCTGTTACTATCCCACCGTTTCCACCTGCTAAACCGCCAACATAATCTTCGCCATTGATAATACCAGAAACGCAGATGTTTTTAATTTGTCCTTTGTTATTCCACCCCACGAGACCGCCGACAAAATCTCCCCCGTTTATATCCACATTCTCAAGGTTGAGATTCTTTACTCTTGAGCCTTCATCCAAAACGCCAAACAAACCTATATCTTGCTCATCTTCCCGGTCTATATATAGATTCTTGATGGTATGTCCGTCACCATCTAAGGAGCCGGCAAAAGGCGAATCTTCGCTTCCAATGGGCTCCCAGCCTTTGCCACCGTTATAGGGTGGCACACCTAAATCAATATCATCTATTAACTTAAAGTGTGCATTAGGGTAATCTCTCACCTTATCCAATTGTTCTGCATTTGCTATAAGGTAAGGGGCATTCTCCGAACCGTTACCACCTTTAAAATGCGAAGTTGTGCTATCAGCTGCAAAGGTGACCTGTCCTGGAAAAAGGAGGCCAAAAAGAAGCACCATTGTTACAAGCATCGCCAAAAGGGATTTCCTGCGCATTACGAAAAATACCAATGGTCTATACCCCCCATATTTGTTCCTCTTTTTTATTAACCTTCACTTTATAGCACAGCCGAACCTTCCGCTGTACTAAGCAAACGGAAGGTCCGGCATTATTATTTATGCCTTTACCAACTAGCTGCTCTCTCAACTTCTATATCAAACACTTGCCCATCCCGGTTTATAGTCAGCTTTACCTTTGTGCCAGCCTTGCCTGAAACTCTAATCGCAACTTCTTCAAGAGCGAATTTCATATCCTGAACATCTATACCATCAACAGCCACTATAATATCTCCCGGCAGTATACCCGCTTTATCGGCTGGCATCCCAGGCACACATGCAATCACTTCAACCTCGTCACTATCATTAAGATATGTGGAAAAGCCTATGGGGCCACCTGTTAGTTTATCCCAGAGTAACTCATCTTCCAGATTGAACTGGAATTCAATGTAACAAATCTTATTATCAGTTACAAAAAACTTACTGGTGTAGCGGAAACCTTCATAGCCTTCATCAGGGTACATTTCAGCTATTATAATATCAGAATAGTCATTTACTATTCCTTCTACTTGCCATATATTTTCTGATAGTTTTCTGATATTACTATCATCGTATTTCATGCGGCTTTCATACTTGATGAAAGATTTTATTATTTCTTCAACATTTTCCTTTCCGTCATCCATATACAGAAAGCCATCCAGGTAATTGTCCACAAAAACCACGTCGTCAGCAAGTAGGGCTATTGCAGCCTCTGCATCTCCCTCATTTATTGCCCTAAAAAAGCTCTCAACTATGTTGTAATTATCTGTCGCTTCTGTATATGATAGAAACGCCATAAATTCTCTGCCGCTTCCCAGGGTTGCAGGCTTTGAACCTTCTTCACCGTCTACATCTGCCTTAACTGCAAAAAAGTAGGCACCTGCTTCCGGAATAAGTTTATCGTAAATTGTCATTGTCAACCTGTCGCCTTTTTGTGCAGTAATCCCTTTAATGTGCACCTTTTGACCATTATCGCCGATGTCTTCCTCTGCCAATATTTTTTCTACACCGTTTATTATTACTTTATCCTGGCCTGCTGTGAAGCTTATTTCCTCCGGCAAACTGAATTCAACGCATCCTTCATTAAAATCATTCCCAAATGTGTAAGTCAATGATATGGTTTGCTTGCTGCCCGATTTGGCACTTTGTGGGCTTAGTTCCAGGCTGCCTTCATATCCAAGAGGTATCCTAGAAAATAGCTCTGTAGTTTCGTAGTAGGAAAAGAGCTCGGTAGGACCGTACTGGTCATTTTCTGTCGGCAACTTTTCTCCCGAACCATCTGCATCAGCAATAACCTTGAAGGCATGAAAACCGGGTTCAGGCATTGTTATTCCTTCCAGCAAGAGCATAACCACTGAGCCTTCTGCTGCCGTGACATCGGTTACCCGTACTTCTCTTCCTTCATTCTGGATATTATCAGGGTCCAGCCATATTATTTCTGTATCCCTTCCGGTACCACTGATAGCTACCCAGTCTCTGCCCGCTACAGCCTTAATCCCCGCTGGCAGCTGAAAGATCACGGAACCCTTTGTGAAATCATCACCAAGTGAGTAAAAGAGGACGATTCTGCCGCTTGAGCCGCTGTCAACTATCCCCGGTTTTATTTCCAAGTTTCCTGGTTTGGTGATTTTTTCTGATAAAAAGCTGAAAATACTTTTGGCATTATTTAGAACGGTGATGGCTTCAGCCCTGGTGATATTTCCTTGAGGTCTAAATGAACCATCAGGATAGCCGCTTAACAATTCATTGTGGACAGCGACTGCCACAAAAGTTCTAGCCCAATCGGGTATATCTTCGTAATCAGAGAATTTGGTCAAAACTGACTCGTCCTGAGGTAAAGGCAATTCAGCAATAATTTTAACTAAGATGACAGTCACTTCCACTCGGCTTATCTGCTCGTCAGGACGGACGGTCCCATCGTCGAAACCCGAAATGTATCCTGCAGCAACTGCCTTAGCCACATCTTCCGCATACATATGATCCTCATGCAGGTCGGGAAAGTTAACCTGTGTAGTTTTTTCAAATCCAAAGGCTTTATTAGTAAGTGCTATAAACTCTCCTCTTGTAATCTTGGCATCAGGGTAGAACTTACCGTCATCACCGTACTGGGTCCATCCTTTATCAAGCCACTCCATAATTTGCTCTTGTGCCCAGTGACCTTCTACATCCGATGGTTTAGCAAAGGATATACCCGCTTGCAACAAAAATACCATCATAATCGCCAGTGCTAGTGCCTTTTTAAATTTTGACATCTTACTACCTCCTAGCAGGTTTTTTGTTAACTACATAATAAGGTAAATCAGAGGACAATTAAAATCATGTAAAAATATTTATGACATCCACGCTTTTTACTATGCTCTTATACAACACTAATTAACGATTGCCGGACCTGCTACTTTTTTCTCATACGACAGATCCGGCATTATTATTTTTAGTCCTTACCAGCCCGCGACTCTCTCGACTTCAACATCAAACACTTGACCGTTCCGGTTTATCGTTAGCGTAACCTTTGTTCCTGCCTTACCAGATAGTCTTAACCAGGCTTCATCTTCACCATATTTCATGTCGCTTATATATAATTCGTCTATTGCCACTATAATATCTCCAGGCATAAGGCCAGCTTTGTCAGCAGGCATTCCGGGCACGCAGCCTTGTATTACTATCTCATTCTTATCATTTTCATATCCGAAAATACCTATTTTACCATTGATTAGTTCATGCCATGCCATCTCATCATCCTGGTTCCACAGGAATTCAACGTAACAAATCTTATCATCTGTCACAAAATACTTGCTGACATAGCGGAAACCCTTATAGCTTTCATCAGGGTACAATTCATTAATCAATACATCGGTATAG
>LFSJ01000067.1:0-6367 GCA_001512695.1 Tepidanaerobacter sp. DTU063
ACATTTGGCATATCATATAGTGAATTATCTACTCCCGAATAACCCGGTTTAGTGTCTAGGTTGCACACTATCACGTTCTTAGCTTCTTTCACATTTAATATCGGCATGCCATATATTGGTGTACCCTCCGCTGTATTGGCTGCTGGGTTTACCACATCACAAGCTCCCACTACTATAGCTACATCGGTTGTCGCAAATTCTGAATTTATGGCATCCATTTCGTAAAGCTTGTCATATGGTACATCAACTTCGGCAAGTAATACGTTCATGTGGCCTGGCATACGACCTGCAACAGGGTGTATGGCAAATTTTACTTCTTTGCCTTGGGATTCTAATGTGTCATACAGTGATTTCACTTGACTTTGGGCCTGGCCTATGGCCATACCGTAGCCAGGTACTATGATAACTTTTTTCGCTTGTCCTAAAAGTTCAGCAGGAGATCTTTTTACAATTTCAGATGTTTCATCCTGTAGAATCTTTTCTGCAGCTTCGATTTTTTGCTTTTGGTTTCTAGAATTCAAATATGATCCGCTAAGTACCTCTACTAGTGTTCGGTTCATTGCATTACACATTATTTGGGTCAGTATGAGGCCGGAAGCTCCTACGATAGCTCCTACAGCCACAAGCAGAGGGTCTGCTATGGTTAGGCCACAGATAGCACCGGCCAACCCTGAAAAAGAGTTTAGTAATGAAATAGTTATAGGCATATCGGCACCACCAACTCTTATAGCAAACAAAACACCATAGGCCAGTGCCAAAATAGCCGTTACAATGGCAACATATATTATTCCTGATATGTTGGTGAAAGAAGCGACTATTACTAATAAACCGGTAATCAGCAAAACCATGTTGGCAATCTGACTGTGATTTGGCAAAAGTACCGGTCTCTGGGATATCCTTCGATCAAGTTTTGCTGCAGCAACAAGGCTACCACTAAGGGTAACGGCACCTACAATCAATGCTAGTTGACTGGTAAGTCGATCAAATAAAATCATATTTTGATGCCTTTCAAAGGTCTCTATCAAAGCTACTAAGGCTGAAGCCCCTCCACCAAGCCCATTTAAGAGTGCCACCATCTGGGGCATTTGAATCATTTTGACCCTCATGGCAATAATATATCCGAGAACTCCTCCGGTAAATATAGCCAGCCAAAGTAAAGGCATATCAATAATTTGATTATAAGCCAAAACTATAATAATAGCTGCCAGCATTGCGACAGCCCCTATTTGATTTCCGCGAACTGCTGTCTTTGGAGAACTCATAAGTTTAATTCCTGCGAGAATCAAAGCCGATAAAATAATAGAAAATATTTCATAAGTTCCTATCATTGATACACCCCACATTAATTCTTAAACATTTTTAACATCCGATCTGTTACCACAAAACCTCCAACAATGTTGATTGTTGCCATAACAATGGCTAGAAAACCTAATAATCTACTACCTGACGATACAGCATAGGCTGTTGAAACAAGTGATCCCAAAATCGTAACCCCTGATATGGCATTAGTGCCTGACATCAGGGGAGTATGAAGTAAAGATGGCACTTCTTTTATCACTTTATACCCAAACCAGGTAGCGACCACAAAAACAAATAACAGAAGAATTTCTTTCACTATTATCAACTCCTTCAATCAAGACCCATGGCCTCTATAGCTCCTGCATGATATAATTTACCGTCTTTAGTGACTAAACTGGAAGCAATGATTTCATCATTTGTATCTATAACAAATTTTCCATCTTTTATGAAAGCGGTGACATAGTTATAAATATTATGTGCAAACATCCAGGTTGAACTGGTGGGAACCATGCCAGGAATATTTTTGGTTCCATCTATGCTTACACCATATCGAACTATCAATTCGCCACCCCTTGTGAGTTCACAATTTCCTCCTTGATCAATGGCCACGTCTACTATAGCTGAACCGGATTTCATCTGTTTTACCATCTCTTCAGTAACCAATACCGGAGCCAATCTTCCAGGAACTAGAGCAGTTAATATAACAATATCGGATTTAATTACCGTTTCCTTTATTGCCTCCCTCTCTTTCAAAATCCATTCCTCGGGCAAGGATTTGGCATAGCCACCTTCTCCAATTGCTATATCAGCTGGCACACCAGCCTCAACTGTTTTTGCACCCAAACTCTTTGCATGTTCTGCTGCATCCGGCCGAATATCTACTGCATACACCACCGCTCCTAATCGCTTTGCAGTGGCAATTGCCTGTAACCCAGCTACGCCCGCACCAATTACAAATACTGTTGAGGGTTGAATCATGCCAACCGCCGTACCTATCATTGGAACAAATTTAGGCAAACGGTCTGCTGCCATTATCACACTTTTATATCCTGCAACAGTACTCATGGAAGTCAAGGCATCCATGGATTGAGCTCGGGAAATTCTAGGGATTCCATCCAAGGTCAGACTTGTTACTTTGTTTTCCATAAGTTTTTTCACCATTTCGTGATTTGACGGTGCTGCCGGGTGTAGAAAGGTTATTAAAATCTGCCCCTCATGCATCATATCAACTTCATGTTTTTCTAAATTGTCGTTAAACAGCGGTTCCTTCACTTTTAAAATAATGTCTGACTCATTGTAAAGTTCTTGAACATTTTCAACAATTATGGCACCTGCTTTTTCGTATTCTTCATCGGTAAAATATGAACCAACTCCTGCATTCTTTTCAACAAAGACTTTAGCTCCACCCTCAGTAAGTTTTTTCACTGTATCAGGAATAGCGGCGACACGCCTCTCTCCTTGCATTATTTCCTTAGGTATGCCAAATGACAAATCTTTAAATTGATTGTTAGACATTTCGAAAACCCCCTTGAATGATTTTATATACCTATTCTGCTAAAATCCTAAAAAAGCATTTAACTGTATATAGCAAATCTAAATACCTATCCCCTATCATTACAATTTTTCATTGATGTTCAAAGGTAAAAGGAAACATGTATGAGTTAATTGCTAATGTACACTATACCGATAATAATGGCAAAACTTTAAAGAAGAATCGGAATAAAGTTAGGACATAAAAAAGCATCGAAAAACATATCAGCTACTTGTAGTTCCAGATAATGGGTCTAAAAAATTCTCTCAAGTTCATAAATAGTTACTGCGGTGAGCTATTGTGTGTAGCTATAGTCGAATCATCTATGCCGATGCTTTTTGTTATTAAAGTATACATTATGCGTATGGTGATAAAGCTTTTGAAATGAACAAAACACTGCTTAAAACATTATATTTATAAAGATATAAAATAATAAATGGAAATAGAAAGTTAATTCTGACCTATGAGATAATATACCAAGATGGATTTAGATTGGGACTAATAATTGGCTATTTAATGCTTTCTAGAGTTAGCACCTTCCAGTGCTAACTCTAGAAATACCCATTTAAGCGGGTTGATATTATCTCTTGCCTTAGAGAGTCTTTGTTTTATCTACTAACTTTGTATTACTTCTGTTTGTAAAATTCTTTCAATGTATCCTCAAATCTCTCTAATAGTTTATTTGCCTCTTCTTCTGTTATTATTAGTGGAGGTTTAATTTTTACGAGATGTGGTGAAGCCCCTCCAAGACCCAAAAGTAGACCTTTTTCCAAAGCTATATCATAAATTTTCTGTGTTTCTTCCACGGCTGGTTCTTTTGTAACTGGATCTTTAACCATCTCTATACCTATGTGCAAACCTGGGCCTCTTACATCGCCCATTATTGGATAATCCTTTTGCATTTCTTTAAATCCTTTTGTCAGTAATTCGCCAATTTTCTTCGCATTTTCGGGGATATTATCCCGTATCAGAATCTCAATAGTTTTTAGTGCCGCTGTTTGAGATAAAGGATTATTGCAATAGGTAAAGTTGTCATCAGTTCCATCTTGAAAACCAAGAAGGTCTTTCTTCAGAATTGTTCCTGCTATTGGAAATCCAGAACCCATAGCCTTTCCTATTGTCGCGATGTCGGGAATTACATTATAGTAGTCCATAGCAAACATTGTTCCCATTCTTCCGAAACCTGTCTGAATCTCATCGAAAATAAGTATAATATCATGCTCATCACAGATTCGTCTAACTTCCTTTAGGTATTCGGGAGGACATGGAATTTGACCACCACTTGCCTGTACTGGTTCAAGTATTAAAGCGGCAACAGGACCAGGGACTCCGTATTTCACAGTTGCTTCTAATTGTTTAGCGCATGTCAAATTGCATCCTGGATATTTCTCACCATAAATACATCTATAACAATAGGGATTCGGAACTTTAATAAAGTTCTCCATGAAGCCAAGATATTTAACACCACCACCATATTTGTGCCCGAATACCTTTGTGGCATGCCATGATGCAGCTGCAGTTGCAAGTGTATTGCCACTAAAACCATAATATAAGCTTAAGAAGTACCTTGCTTTTGGTTTGTTTATAAGTGATAACTTAAAGGCTGCTTCATTAGCAATCGAACCACTTGGTTCAAAAGATACTCTGTCAAAAACATCTGGAACCAATTCCAATATTTTTTCAACTAGTCTTAATCGTGGAAATGTATTCAAACCACCTTTAATATGGTAAACATGCTTAGCCTGTTCGAAAACTGCTTCTAGTATCTCTTCATTACCAAATCCTAATCCTAACGACCATGCTTGAGACTCACAGTCCAAATATTCACGGCCGTCTCGATCATAACAATATACACCTTTTCCACTAGTAATTAGCGGGCCTCGCCAGGGGCCACCAAACATGACATTGTTTTTTAGTATTTCTTCTTGTGCTTTGCTAACTTCGTATGGATAAGTCATAAATATTACCTCCCTTTTTGATGAGTTTTATTTAATATAAATAATATGATCAATAAATAATATGATCACCTCACAATGCACCAGGTATCTTTGAGATTAAAATATGGAAAAAATTTTGTAGATTAGGTAGCTCAGAGGAACCCCACCATCTAGAAAAGATGTAATCATTGTGGCTTTGCCACTCAACCCTTCAGGCACTTCGTATAAACCCGCTCCCTTTGCTAATTCTGTTATCAATGGTGCAACAGCAGTTGATATCGGAAGCATGACAAAGGCTATTAAAAGCGTACCTACAATCAATAATTTAACGACATTACCATTCACATAAGGGGTTATAAGACATATGGCAAAAGCCAAACTTGAAAGATCCGCAAAGGGGATAGTTTTATTCCATGGAAGAATTGCAGCTAAAATAAGTGAAACTGGAACTAACATTGTGGCTGCTGCGATTGTTGATGGGTCTCCGATTATTACGGCAGTGTCAAGACCAATATTGATATTTCGACCTGGAAACAGTTTCTGAAATCTATTTCTAATTACTTCCATTAGAGGGGTCAAACCTTCAACAAGCAATGAAACCATTCTTGGTAGTAACACCATTACGGCTGCCATGTTTATACCTAAAGCTAAAATTTCACCAAAAGGTTGACCTGCAAGTAGACCTATAACTGCACCGATTATAAAGCCAATTAACACAGGTTCACCAAAAATTCCAAAGCGCTCTTTCAAATTCTTAGGATCAGCATTGATATTATTTATAAAAGGAATTTTATTAAGAAGTAACACTATAGGATAACCTATCAATAAGTAACCTACTGAAACAGTGTGAGGGAAAGATATACCCGGGAGTCCGAAATACTCTTGAACTTTCCCAGCTGTTAAATCAGCCAACTTCAGCGTTATAATTTCCGATATCACAAAAGCAATACATGCAAGAACTATATTGTTTGTTGCTACATAAACTAATGCACCGGCGTAAAAATTCAAGCAGTAATTCCAAAGGTCTATATCTAGGGTATTTGTGAGTTTAAAAAATAGCATCACGAAGTTTACTATTAGAAAAAGTGGAAGAAATATTATTACTATTGGTGACCCCCAAATTGCACCCATATAAGGACCCCAGCCTGCATCAACAATAGTTAACGACAATGACCATCTTTCAACCATTGCTTGTGCCGCTGGTGTCAGCTTGTTAACAAATAAATCAATAAGCACAAATATCCCAGTGAAACCAACACCAAGAGTTAAAGATGAACGCAATGCGCGACCGGCTTTTGCTCCCAATATTAATGCTAAAACAAAGAGGATAATTGGAATTAAAATAGCAGCATCAAGATTTAAAAACAATTGCATTATATTATAAACACTTTGCATTTATATTCCCCCTTCTTTTATAGTTCATTTAAGGGTATTAACAGTCTGTAATAAAATATAATTAGGTTTTCAAGATGTTTTCAATTTCAGATATTGTACTATCTAAGCCTATCCCAGTTAAAAAAGATGTAGCTACAATAATCGGTACCCCTTCTACTTCAGATATTTTACCAGTAGATAATATAAGATCAGGTTTTCGCTCTTT
>LFSJ01000067.1:6395-13162 GCA_001512695.1 Tepidanaerobacter sp. DTU063
AAAGTAGTTGCAACAATTGTTGAAGTCGCAATTGAACTGGCACAGCAAACAAGTATATATTTTTCCATATTATCACCTCCTTTTTATTTCATATTTTATAAGTATTACACCAGTTTATATGCCTTCGCTACAACCTATCTTCATGTGTTTTTTCAATAAATTAATAAAATCGCTTTTATCTTTAACCTTCGTTAAAGAAAGTAGCAATTCTTTATTTTGCAATACCTGAACAAGATTTTGCAGTAATTCCAATTGCATGTTTGGATCTGATAAAGCAAGCATAAAGATGATGCTCACATCAACTTGCTCATCAGGGCTACCCATAACATTAAATATAACAGGCTCTTTAAGGGTTGCTATTGATATTCCAGGTTTGATCACATGCTCAGTATCTGCATGAGGTATAGCAACTCCTACACCCTCAGTTGGCAGTCCTGTGGGGAATTGTTTCTCTCTTTCTAATATTGCTTGCAAGTAGCTTTCTTTTACAAATCCATTATCAATAAGCAATCTTGCTAATCTCTTTAAAACTCCTTCTCTTGAATCTGTTTTCACACATATTTCTATCAATTTTAGGTTTAATAAATCTGGATCTACCATCGTATTTGCCTCCCATAATGAAAAGTAATTGATTAGTATATTTGCAACAGTTATTTATGTGTTCGTAGGGGGTATATTTTCATAAAATGATCAAAAAACTTACTTTAATGTGCAAAAATAAATATTAAATAAAACATTACATGTATACATTTCTTGTTTTTTATATTAGCAAGTTTCATGCCAAATAATTGGCATCTTTAGTAATTGACGATTAAATATTCCAGAAATATGTTTCTAATTTCTTCGTTAGTCATATCCGTAGAAAGCTTTGCGAGGATATCTCTTTCTTTAATTGCTTGAAATAATGTTTTCAAAACATCCTTCGAATCTTCTTTTAATGCCAACATAAACACATATTTAACCTCAATTTCTTCCGACCATGTTACAGGTTTTTCAAGTATACATATACTTATAGCTGATTTGATAACATTCTCAGGGCTACCATGGGGTATGGCAACACACCCTTCCATTAGTGTTGGCCCCATGGTCTCCCTTTTGTAAACATCTAAAAGAAATCCCTCCTTTACAAACTTACCTTTAAGCAAAAGTTCAGCAAGACCGTCTAACACCTCGTTCTTAGTGTTGAAATTTGGATTTACTACAATAAGTTCATCGTATATTACTTTAGTAAAAGGGGCTCTGAGAGTATTATTATTCTTTAATACTTCCGTTGATGAGTCAATTTCAACAATCTTCTTCAATTTTCTTACAGCATTGCCATCTACAATATCTTCTACCGAAATAAAAGGTATTGAATCGTCTCTTGGATTAATGCTACCCACAATTGCTGCTACAGTGTGCTCTTTTTTAATTCTATTTATTTTCTCTGAAATATCTTCACTGCCTATGACTCCCATGGGAATAATTTCGATTTCCTCTTCAATACCAGGTAACATTTTTTCTATAAGATTCTTAATTCTTATAGCTGTTCCTTCACCGGTTATACATATAGTTAGGATAACTTTTTTATCTTTCGACAACTTTGATGCCATGAATCTTCCTAAACCCGCTTTTTGCTTATCTATACTCTCCACAATTTCATCCAAACTAGTGTCAGGTAAAATAGCTCTCCTCACTGCTTCCAGCACCATTACTGTGTCAACCCTACCAATTGTTTTTGTAGGGATACCAGTTTTTTTTGTAATTATCTCTCCAAAAGTTATTAATGAACCCATATCTACAAGAAGTAAAATTCCTTTGCCTTCATCGATTTTATATGCCGCTTCGATAGTTCTTTGAAGGGCAGATTCGGGTTTTTCATCTAAGGACATCTCTATTCCTACAGCATGGTTAACACCTAACAAACGGTTTGCTACCTCAGCCATCCCCTGAGCCACTCTTCCATGTGAAAGCACTATTACTCCAACTCTTCCACGTTTTACATCAGAAGGCCTTGTTATTGTTCGAAGATACATAGCAATGAATCCGATTTCATCCTGTGGTATTTTATAGCCTGATAAAAGCTCAATATGTTTTACCATTTCTTTAGCTACATTATATTCCAATTTGTATTCCCTCATAACTTTGTCAAGCTGGGGATTCACAATGGGTTTTCCCAGCTGAATTCTTTCAAGAGTCGCACTTAAGTGTATCGCAAGACAGTAGAAAAGGTGATTGTCTACTTTCCCAAGACGTTTTTCTGCTATTTTTGTTACTTTTTCTGCCATATCAACGATATTCTGTCCAACTATTCCTACCAGATCTTTTTTTGCTAAAGTATGATGGCTAGTTTCTACTTGCCTTATCAATTGCTGGAACTTTATTTCTAATTCTCCACCGATTACCCTGTTTATTACATCTTGATTTAATCCCTGTAACTCTAGTTCTTGGAATCTTTCCTCTATGTATTGATAGATTTCTCGCGGTAATGTATATAAATCATCTTTTGGTTCAATTCTTAATTCAATTTGTCCGGGCCTTGCTATTAAATCTCCTTCAAGAAAACTTTCTACTTCAGGTTTACGGTTCTGAATCTTTAATAGTCCTCTTCTGGCATGAGCCGGTAAGTCTATCAAATCAACTTCTACATAATCCTTTTGCTGTCCAATGAAGCCTAAAAAACCTCGAGCACAAGCCACTTGTATGTCACTTCTAAGTTGCCCTATATTTCCTGGACAATCATATAGTAAAAGTGCTCTTAAGGCTTCTTGGGTCACTTTTACTTTGACTCCTATTCTATCTGCTTCTTTGTAAAAAAAGTTTTTTATTATATGATATCTTTCTTGAAGTGGTCTTGAGGCAAGGGGTGAAAGCTCTATTATCATGGGTATTCTTCGGCGAAAGGTCAAAAGCAATGATGATTCTATATCTTCGGTAGTAGCCGCGATTATCAGGACATTGGCAGTTCTTTCCGTTTCAGTCTCCCCCATGCGGCGAAACTTCCCCTTATCCATCAAATAATAGAGCAGCTCTTGACCTTCAGGAGGCAAGCGATGGACCTCGTCCAAAAACAGGATTCCGCCATCAGCCTTTTCTACGAGGCCCTCCTTTGAAACAACAGCCCCTGTATAAGCTCCCTTTACATGGCCAAATAGCTGTGATAACAATAGCTGCGGGTTTTCCGCATAGTCAGCACAATTGAAGATAATAAAGGGGGCGTCCTTTTTCAGGGTCCCTGTCTCTACGGCAAATTCGTACATTGCTTCTGCAAGATTGCTCTTGCCTACCCCGGTAGGGCCAAGGATTAAAGTGTGCAGACCCTGAGGGGGGTATAGTATTGCAGCTTTGGCCTGCTGAATCTGGGGCTTCAGGCTTCCATCAAAACCTATGATCCTGTCAAAAGCAGACGCTTCTGCAGGAAGTCTTGGAACATCTTGCATATCGGAAACTGCTTCTTCTGTGAACTCGTCAGGAGTTTCAAGACTTTCCCCTCTAATCTCTTTGGCGATTTGAGATATAAGGTACCTTGAGACATCAAAACCCAATTTGTTGATGGCCTTGGTGAGCTGTCTTGTTGAAATATTAGGATCTTCTGAAATAATTCGCTTGATCTCTTTTAAAAGATAGGGTTTACGCCTCTCTCTGGAGTCAGGAATATTAAGTTCGCTTCGCAAAACAGTAACCGCATCACGCCTGATGTTTAAAATTTTTGCCAATTGCTCATCAGTATAAGGATTCTTCTTGTCTTCGGCCTCAAGCAGCTGAATTAGACGGTTTTTCATGACCTCACCTCTCTTTTACAATTTATGCAACTTTCATGCCACAATATATTGTAATATTTAGTGGTTGCATACTTTTCATAGTTTTTGTGCTATTGTATATCTTTTATTCCACATTCTATGCCACAAATCCTTCCATTCTTATGGCAAAAAAGACCTTGGCGTTTAAAGTGCCAAGGTCTTCTATTGAACACGATGGTTTTCAAAAACATTTATTGTTCCAAAGCAATTAGTCTTTCAAATTCTTTTTCATCTATGATTTTTACTCCAAGTTGTACAGCTCTATCGTATTTGGAACCCGGATCTCTTCCCAATACCACGTAATCCGTTTTTTTGCTAACACTGCTGCTGACGCGGCCTCCCAAGTTTTCAATTATTTCCTTTGCCTGACTCCTGCTGTATTTTTCCAAGGTCCCTGTTAAAACAAAGGTAAGATTTTCTAATGGTTTTTTGCCCTCCCGGGGGGTATCTTCTTGCATGTTTACTCCTGCATCTTTTAGACGCTTTAGCAGTTTTTTCGTCTGTTCCTGTTTGAAAAATGTCACTATACTCTCTGCCATTTTCTCGCCAATTTCGGGAATTTTTATGAGTTCATCATAACTTGCCGTCTGCAGTTTTTCCATGGAACCTAGCGCTTCTGCCAGCAGAGTGCTGGCCCTTGAGCCGATAAAAGGAATTCCGAGGGCAAATATCAAGCGACTTAAGGGTTGCTTTTTACTGTCCTGTATGGCTTTTATCAAATTGTCCGCCGACTTTTCACCCATGCGCTCGAGAGGAATCAGATCTTCCTTTTTAATAAAGTATATGTCTGATGCATCTTGTATCAGATTGTTGGACAAAAGCAGTGAGACAACCGCCGGCCCTAAGCCCCTTATGTCCATTGCATCCCTTGAGGCAAAGTGTATTATACTCCTTCTTATCTGCGCAGGGCAGGCCACACCAGTGCAGCGATGTGCGGCCTCGCCCGGCAATCTGACTGTTTCTGACCCGCACTCCGGGCAGCGGTTGGGCATTTTGAACTCCTTTTCCCTTCCCGTCCGCCTTTCTTTAATCACTTCCACAACTTCGGGAATGATGTCTCCTGCCTTTTGAACGATTACACTGTCCCCGATGCGGATGTCCTTTTCTTTTATATAGTCTTCGTTGTGAAGGGTTGCCCTGCTGACAGTAGAACCTGCAATATTTATGGGCCTTAACACTGCATTTGGAGTGAGAATCCCTGTCCTTCCGACACTTACTATGATATCCTCAATAACTGTGACTTTCTGCTCGGCGGGGAATTTATATGCAATGGCCCATCTGGGATTTTTGGTGGTGGAACCAAGGATTTGCTGTTGCAAAAGGGAATTCACCTTAATTACCATTCCATCTATTTCATAAGGGAGCGAGTCTCTTTTTTCCCTCCAGCTCATGCAGTAAGCAACCACATCGTCAAAGCTCTTAAACAGCTTGATGTAGGGATTCACCCTAAAACCGCAAGTTTTATAAAACTCCAGCACCTCATAATGGCTTTCAAATTCTATGCCTTCCCGATATCCTATTCCGTACATAAAAGTAGACAGTGGCCTTTGGGCAGCAATTTTAGGGTCTAGCTGCCTAATAGAACCTGCTGCTGCATTCCGTGGGTTTGCAAAGGTTGGCAATTCCATATCTTCCCGCTCCTGATTGAGCTTTAGAAAGTCTTCCTTGGGAATGTAAATTTCTCCTCTGACCTCAATCAGTGGAGGGGTCTTGTCAGGAGGAAGATTTAAGCGAAGCGGTACACTTTTTATTGTCTTGACATTTTGCGTTACATCCTCCCCTACCGTTCCGTCTCCCCGCGTAGCAGCTGTGACTAAAATGCCGTTTTCATAAGTTAGTGAAATAGCAAGGCCGTCAATTTTTAGTTCAACCACATATTCCACCTGCTCGCCTACCGCTGCCACAACCCTTCTGTGAAAATCTCTCAGTTCTCCCTCATTAAAGGCATCAGCAAGGCTTATCATGGCTTCACGATGGGTAACTCGTTCAAAGGCGGGCAGCGGCTCCCCTCCTATGCGCTGAGTAGGAGAGTCAGGTGTGACGAGTTCTGGAAATTGACTCTCAAGGTCAATAAGTTCTCTCATCAATTTATCGTACTCTGCATCAGAAATTTGCGGATTGTCCAATACATAATATAGATAATTGTGATGGTTGATTAATTCCCTTAATTCCTTAATCCGACCTTCAACTTGGACCCTGTCCAAAAAACCTCATCCTTTCAATTTTTAAAAGCTAGCATCTACTTGTCTACCCTAATCAGATCTTCACTATGGGCGCATATTTTAATATCAAGCACTTTTCTCCCACTGATGGAAAGTTGATGGATATTTGAGCATCTTCATCAATTCCCTCTATATCTAAGACTATACCTTCACCCCATTTTAAATGCCTCACCCGGTCACCAGGAGAAATATTAGCTACAGACTTCTTAGACACTTCGGGCTCGGATCTACAAACAGCTGCATTGTCGGCTATTCCGTAAGACGTTTCTATAATATATTCATCCGAGATCTCGTTTAAGAACCTTGAGGCCGCATAATATGATGTGTTTCCGTAGAGGCTCCGCTGCCATGCCCTTGTCATATAGAGTTTCTTCTTTGCCCGTGTCATACCCACATAGCACAGTCGCCGTTCTTCTTCCAACTGATCCTCATCTAAAAGGGATCTGGAATGGGGAAATATACCCTCGTCCATGCCTGCCATAAACACTATGGGAAACTCAAGGCCCTTGGCATTGTGAAGTGTCATCAGTACGACGGCATCGCTGTCTTCATCCAGATCATCTACATCGGATACAAGGGCAAGTTCTGTAAGAAAATCTTCCAGAGTGCCATCCGGCATTTTTTGTTCAAAGTCCATGGCTGCCCCAATCATTTCCCGCAGGTTTTCCGCACGGCTTAAAGCTTCGTTTGTATTCTCACTGATGAGTTTGTCCATATAACCGGTCTGCTCTAAAACATAGTTTATTAACTCCGATACGCTCATTGT
>LFSJ01000067.1:13167-16391 GCA_001512695.1 Tepidanaerobacter sp. DTU063
CATCCATTATTATGTCAAAAATGCTTTGATTCCTTTCTTCAGCAGCGGCTTTTAGCCTGTCTACCGTAGTTGTACCGATACCCCTTTTTGGGACATTTATAATCCTTAAAAGACTTACATCATCTGAAGGATTTGCAATTACGCGCAGGTATGCTAATATATCCTTTATTTCCTTGCGCTGGTAAAACCTTAAGCCTCCGATGATTTTATAAGGTAGTCGCATTCTAACCATTACTTCCTCAAGCACCCTGGACTGTGCATTTGTTCGATAGAGGACGGCAAAATCCTTATAATTCAGGTTATCCCTGAAAATCCTGTTGTTTATTTCCTGGGCAATAAAGTATGCTTCCTGACCCTCATCTTCGAGCGTAACGAGATTTATTTTCTCACCTTCTCCATTGTCAGTCCAAAGCCTTTTCTTCTTTCGCGCAAAATTATTGTCTATCACGTCATTGGCCGCATTTAAAATGGTCTTCGTTGAGCGGTAATTTTGTTCCAATCGAATAACCGTGGCATCGGGAAAGTCCTGTTCAAACTCAAGTATGTTTCGAATATCGGCACCTCTAAAAGCATATATGCTCTGGTCATCATCGCCCACTACGCATAAGTTTCGATGCTTTGCAGCCATCATTCTCACTAATTCGTACTGGGCCAAATTGGTATCCTGGTATTCATCAACCAAGATATGCAAAAAGCGCTTTTGGTAATACGAGAGGACTGCCGGGAATTCCTTAAAGAGCTGAACCGTCTTCACGATGATATCATCAAAATCTAATGCATTGTGCTCTTTAAGTCGTCTTTGGTACAACTCGTACAAAGTTGCCATGGTCTTTTCACGTATGTCTTTGGCATTGTCGAGACACTTGGAGGGTTCCAAAAGCCTGTCTTTTGCACGGCTAATATAGTTTAAAACTGCCGCAGGTGCAAATTTCTTCTCATCAATATTGAGAGCTTGCAGGCATTCTTTAATCAAAGCCTGTGAATCCTGGGTATCGAAAATTATAAAATTCCTATTGTAACCTAACTTATCGATATCAAAACGCAAAAATCTTACACAGGCCGAGTGGAAGGTGCTTACAAGTATGTCGTTGACACTTGGCAGCAATTGTTGTAGTCTCTCTTTCATCTCCTGGGCCGCTTTATTGGTAAAAGTAATTGCAATTATGTTCCTAGGATTTACAGCTTGATTCTTTATCAAATAGGCGATGCGATAGGTGAGGACACGGGTTTTACCGCTGCCAGCCCCTGCAAGCACTAGAAGCGGGCCTGCCGGATGAGTTACTGCTTTTCTTTGCTGTGAATTTAAATCCTGTAAAAAGTCCATTGATAAACCTCCTAATACGAAAAAGCGAAGACGTTATTAATCTTCCTGTTGCTTTCTTTTTCCAAGTCTTTCTAATATCGTATTGTATCCGTTGGCGCCATAGTGCAAAAAACGCTTAACCCGACTGATAGTGGCCGTACTTGCACCTGTTGCCTGGGCAATTTCCGTATATGTCCGACCTTCTTTTAGCATTTTTGCCACCTGCAGCCGCTGGGCCATTGACTGAACCTCTCCAATCGTGCATATGTCTTCAAAGAAACGGTAGCACTCTTCGCGATTTTCCAAAAGCAAAATGGCATCAAAAAGCATATCCACGTAAGGGTCCTTTAACTTTTCCAGTTCCACACCTGCCCCTCCTTGTATAGCAACTAATGAACTCAGTTGCTATTTGATTAATTCTTTTATTACATAAGTGTAGATCCTTAAATTTTTTAGGATATCCTCCACTTCAATGTACTCGTCAGTCTGATGGGCTAGCTCGGGCTTACCGGGGAAGACTGGCCCAAATGCAACACAGTTATCAAACATTCGAGCATAAGTGCCTCCGCCGATAGAAAAGCAGTAGGCCTTTTCACCGGTAACCTTTTCGTAAGCTTCTTTAAGCTTTTGGATAATTATACTGTCTTCGGGGATATAGTGAGGTTTGTTATCTGATATATTTTCAATGCGGATAGAGTCAGGAATGTGTTTCTCTATTTCCAGTATTATCTCATCACCCCTGTACTTTATGGGGTAGCGAATGTTAACTGTAACCGTGGCTTTATTATCATCGCACCCAACAATACCCACATTAAAAGTAAGCTGCCCGGAAATATCATCTTTAAAATCGATGCCCATGCCTTTGCCGGTAGTGTCGAGCCCTATCTTGTCATTCAAAAAACCGATAAAATCTGCGTAGGGCTTTGCAAGTTTAACTTCACCCAAAAGCTTTGCCAGCAGCATGCAGGCATTTTTGCCTCTTTCGGGGGTGCTGCCATGGGCAGAAAGACCGTATGATTTGATCACAATTTCATCGTTTGCCTGTTCTATTTCAAAATTTCCCGGTACGATATCCAAGGCAGTTTTTACTGCATTAGTGATTTCATCTATATCACCGGTCAGGTGGGCTTCGGCATAATCGGGGACCATATTAGGCCGATGACCGCCTTTAAACGACAGCAATCTTGCACGCTGGTCTACCTTTTCAGCGTCAAGTAAAGTGGTAAAAGAAAAAGTCAGCACTCCCTTTTCGCCATTTATGATGGGATAATTTGCATCAGGCGAAAAACCCATAGTAGGAGCTTCGTCGTGTTTTTTGTAGTATTCCATGCACTCAAAGCCACTTTCCTCATCGGTGCCAAATATCACTCGGACCCTTCTGTTGAATTTAATTCCGGCATCTTTAAGAGATTTCAGTGCAAACAATGCAGCCATGGCAGGACCTTTATTATCTATGGCCCCTCTGCCGTAAATTCTGCCATCGTGTATTTCACCGCCATAGGGAGGATAAGTCCAGCCGCTGCCTTCGGGAACCACATCGAGATGCACAAGTATCCCTATCATTTCATCGCCTTCGCCCCATTGAGCCCATCCTGCATAATTGTCAAGGTTTTTCGTCTCAAGGCCGAAGCTTTTCGCAAGATCCAGTGCATAATTTAGTGCCTTTGCAGGACCTTCACCAAAAGGCATACCCTGCATGGGACTTTCTTTTACGCTCCTTATTTTAATTATTTCACTCGTAGCCTCAATCAGCTTCTTCTCATTTGCAGTAATATATTGTTCAATATCCATTTAATAAACCTCCAGCATAAATTATCCGATGCAAATATTATATTCCACTTTAGTACAATAAATCCTTTTTTTATGGTCATTTTAGCAGTTATTTGAGAGTAGCGGTTATAACAGGGGGACACTTTGTATG
>LFSJ01000067.1:16417-44482 GCA_001512695.1 Tepidanaerobacter sp. DTU063
CATGCCTAAAAAGGCACCGCTCAATACGTCCGAAGGGTAGTGCATACCCGTGTAAATGCGGGATATTCCTACCATTGTGGCTAGCAAATATGATACGGGACCGTAATTGGGAAAATGCAGGGCCAGAACTGCTGCCAATGAAAAACCTGCAGTCGTATGGCCGGATGGGAAGGAATGGTCCTTTAAAAGCCTGCTCCAGAAGGTATTGACCTCGGGTAAAACCAAATATGGCCTTTTGCGGTTTACGGTATTCTTAAAAAGCTGTACTATTCCCTGGCTGCTGGTAACCGTGACAATGGCCTGGGTTGCGGCTAGCCTTGTCTCACCCTGACCAAAAATATACAGGAACAGGCATGAAAGCACCGTAAAGCTAGCTCCGCCAAGATGGGTAATCCTCGGCATAAATAAGTCAAGCACCTTGCACTTTATTCTTTTATTGATATATTCAAATAAGCGTCTGTCATTGTGGTATAGATACTCCCAAAGCCCTTTCAAGAATATCCTCCTCAAGCCCCAGTATATCTAAATAATCTCAACCGTTATGTCCATTTTTTCCACTGCATTAATGAGGGGATTGATAACCTCTCCGTGCCTTTGAATTTCAAAAGCGGAACGCAAAGATTTGCCAACAATAATATGCGTTATTTTGTTTTCCCTTGCAAAATCTGCCAATGTGTCGTAAACATTTTCTCCAGTCAAAATAGAAACCCTACCGCCGAAATCCTTAGCTAACTCAAACAACTCCAATAAAATCTTGTGTTCCTTTAATTCTCGATTTAGATTTTTTTTATTGTTTACGTATATCACTACGAACTGGCCGTCCATCTCTTTAGCCCTGGCAGATCCCTTTTCTATCAGTCTTTTACAGCTCTTTTGCGGTGTAACACATACCATGATTCTATGCCGTACACCAGGGTCGAAAACGACCATCATGGCAAAATCTCCTCTCTTGTCTTTTTCACCAACCATTTTTATTATATATGAAATACATGTTTTGCGCAATGAACAAAAGAAAACAAATAATGGGCGAATCCCTTATGGAATCGCCCCTAAAGCGCATTCTATTATGCTGGATTATGCCGTTATTCTAAATTCGAGGCTTAGCCTGACACCGGGTGTGGCCAGATTCCACCCGGTTAATCTGTAAACTCCCGGTCTCGTTATGATACCGTCTGCCCTTTGATTCCATACCTCACGGTAAACTATTTCCTCTCCGGGTTGTAATCTGTCGCTTGTTATTGCTTGAGTGAAAACTCTCCCTTTTGACCACTGCCAAATTAACCTGTCATCACGGGTTATTCTAAAATCTACTTTTTGCGACGTCCTATAAGTTAGGGTAAGCGGAACTTTTAGTATATTTTTCTTCCGAAATCTTATTATAATTTGCTCGCCAAGCCTATACACGCTTTTGTTGAGGGAAAGAGTGTATTCCACGCCGTCAAAAGTGCGGGTAACTACCGGCCTACCGGCTGGCGGTGGGGTTGGCGTTGGCGGTGAGGGCGGAGAAGGATGTGTAGGCGGGCAAGGAGGGCAATCCTCCGGCGTATGCGGAGTCTCTTCAGACACCGGAATCATCAGTACCTGCCCCACAAAGATTAAATCCGCATTGGTTAAATTGTTTGCCCTCATTATAGCAGCTACGGTAGTTCCGAACCTTTCAGCAATTTGAGACAGAGTATCTCCCCTCTGGACTATATATCTAATCAAATCTGTCTCCCTCCTTTAACACGTAGTTAGCTTTTTTCAGAGATTAGCAATAATCTAATATATGTTATGTAGTATTTATTATTATGGTGAAGAGTAATTCAAATAGAGATTAAACCAGCGTAACCTTTTGAATATAACTTTGGAAAGCGCTGCCAAAGTAGAAAAGCGAGTAGACTGTTAAAAGTATCGCTCAAAGAAAAAAGCCTCCAAGGATGTTTTTCCCCGGAAGCTATTCATTTACTCTCAGGTTATGCATCGTGTATTGCACTGCCCTTTGCAAAGTTAAATCCTATGATGGATAAATGTTATAGTGATCCAATTCGCTTTTTTCTAAGTTGACGGGTTTTTCCGCAGGCACCGGCTTTAAGGTCTTTTCAATTACTTCATCCATGGTATTTACAAATATGAAGCAAAGCTGGTCCTTTACTTTTTGCGGCACTTCCTCCAAATCTTTTGTGTTTTCTTCAGGCAGGATAATAGTCTTTATTCCCGCCCTGTGCGCCGCCAAAACCTTTTCCTTGATACCTCCGACGGGAAGCACCCTTCCCCTCAAGGTTATTTCCCCGGTCATAGCTACGGTCCTATCTACAGGCCTCATTGAAAGGGCCGATATGAGGGCACAGGCGATGGTAATTCCGGCTGAAGGCCCGTCTTTGGGTATCGCACCTTCGGGAACGTGAATGTGTATGTCGTATTTCTTGTGAAAGTCCTCATCGATATTTAACAGTTGTGCTTTTGACCTCACATAGCTGTAACTGGCATGGGCCGATTCCTGCATGACATCGCCCAGCTTTCCTGTGAGGATGAGCTTGCCTTCACCCTTCATGACGGATACTTCAATGTTCAGGATATCTCCGCCAACCTCAGTCCAGGCAAGACCAGTGGCTACACCTATTAAATCCTGTTTTTCTACGGTGCCGTAATGATAGCGCGGTGCGCCTAAGAACTTCTCAACCAAATCCGCATCTACATCTATGGTATTTTTTTCACCTTCAACTACGGCTCTCGCTATTTTCCTGCAGATATTGGCAATTGAACGCTCAAGATTCCTTACCCCTGCTTCCCGAGTGTAGTTTCTGATAATTTTAAGCAGGGCATCTTCGTGAAAAGAAACGTCCGTTAAATTGAGGCCGTGTTCTTTTAACTGCTTCGGAATCAGGTGGCGCTTGGCTATTTCCAGTTTTTCGTCTTCGGTGTATCCCGGAATGGTGACGACCTCCATGCGGTCCCTCAGGGGCCGNNATTTCAAGATAGTGGTCCGAAAAACTGTTGTTCTGTTCAGGGTCTAGGACCTCCAATAAGGCCGATGAAGGGTCTCCTCTAAAGTCAGAACTCATCTTATCTATTTCATCCAGTAAGAATACGGGATTCTGGGAACCCGCCTGACGTATCCCCTGGATAATCCTACCAGGCATGGAACCCACATAGGTCCTCCTGTGGCCGCGGATTTCTGCTTCGTCCTTGACCCCGCCCAAGGACGCCCTCACGAATTTTCTACCCATTGCGCGGGCCACGGACCTGGCCAGGGAGGTTTTTCCAACTCCCGGAGGACCTACAAAGCACAATATCGGTCCTTTTATTTTTCCCGACAACTTACGCACTGCAAGAAATTCTAGGATCCTTTCTTTTACTTTGCTTAAACCGTAGTGGTCTTCGTCTAATATTTCTTCCGCCTTCTTAATATCCACGCTATCATCTGTAAATACATTCCATGGAAGGGAAACAATCCAATCCAAGTATGTCCTAATTACCGAAAGCTCCGCTGAGGCATTGGGCATTTTCTCAAGACGATCGATTTCTTTCATTATTCTTTCTTCAACGTCCTTCTTTAGATCCAGTGCGAGTATCTTTTCCCTGTACTCCTCAGCTTCTGCAGTTCTCTCGTCCTGCTGCCCCAATTCCTTCTGTATTGCCCTCATCTGCTCTCTCAGGTAGTACTCTTTTTGGTTTTTTTCAATTTGTTTTTTTACCCTATAATTAATCTTCTTTTCAATTTCAAGGATCTCTATTTCCTGGGATAAAATCGCAAAAAGTATTTCCAAACGTTCCTTGAAATCAATCATCTCCAAAATCTTCTGCTTATCTTCCACTTTTATGGCCAAATGGGACGCCACAATATCTGCAAAACGCCCCGGATTTGTTACATTGTTAAGGGAAACAATGATGTCAGGCGGCAACTTTTTCGTCATGTTCATGTAGTGTTCGAAAAGGTTCAGTATACTCCTCATTAGGGCTTCTTCCTGGGTGTCTGCCCTTTGATCGCTTTCAATAACTTCCCTGATTTCAACCTTAAAAAAAGGATCTGTATGAATGTACTTTTCTATTACAGCCCTGTTGACACCTTCAATCAATACCCTTATTGTGTCCTGGGGCATCTTTAAGAGCTGTTTTATCTTAGCGACCGTGCCGGTGGTGTAAATTTCATTTCTCGTGGGAAAATCCACTTTTGCATCCTTTTGTGCCACCAACAGTATTTTTTGGTCCGCCACCATTGCTTCTTCCAAAGCACCGATTGATTTATCCCTACCAACATCGAAATGTAACACCATATTGGGAAAAACCAATAGTCCACGAAGCGGCAACAGCGGTATTGTCCGATTAGATGAAGCCTTCCCCACTTTATCCCCCCCATTCGGGCTATTATTGAACAACACATATGTTTCTTCTTATTCTATTCGATAAAATTTTAATAAATCCTTCAAAATATTAAATGCTAAACAGAGACCGTCTCATTCCTAATTTCTGCTTCAGATGCAAATATAACCTGCTCTATCACTTCCTCTATCCTATCAACGGCAACTATATTCAAATCATAAGTTTTGAAGCTGTCCTGCCAGTTCTCCTTAGGTATTATTACGGCTTTAGCTCCTGCCATCTTTGCAGCCTCTATCTTGGGTATAACACCACCTACAGGCTTTACATAGCCGCGGATTGAAAGTTCTCCCGTCATGGCAATGTAATTATTGACAACTAGGTTTTTCATTGCTGAATATATTGAAACAGCAATTGCCACACCAGCTGAAGGGCCATCAAGAGGCGTTCCTCCCGGGAAATTTAAGTGAATGTCATAATCCCGAGGATCTATGCCCAAGTACTTCCTGATAACCGTCATTACGTTGTCCACCGAGCCCCTGGCTGTTCCCCTTCGTCTAAGGCGGTGGGCGCTTCCCCCCATTTCTTCTTCCTCTACTACTCCCGTCACAAGCAAGGTCCCCTGACCTTTTTCTGTCTTTATGGCTGTAGCTTCTATTTCCAATAAAATACCCATGTTGGGCCCGTATACCGCAAGACCATTTGCAAGGCCCACCTGTGGTTTTGGACTTACCTTCCTTTCAGGCCTTGGTGCATACTGGCCGCTATTTATTACCCATTCCACATCTCGTGCTTCAATCCGTTTTCTGTTTTCACGAGTGGCCAAACCTGCCGCCATCTGAATAATGTTGACTGCTTCCCTGCCATTGGTAGTATATTTTTTTATGGTTTTAATCGACAAGTCGTCAATTTCAAATCCTATCTTATTTACAGCATTTTTGATGATGATACCGATGTGTTCCGGCATCAGTGGCTTAAAATATATTTCCAAGCATCTTGAACGAATAGCCGGCGGTATTTCTTCAGGGGGCCTGGTTGTCGCACCAATTAGCCTAAAATCAGCAGGCAGGCCATTTTTAAAGATATCGTGAATGTGGCGGGGTATGTTCGAATCTTCACTGCTGTAATACGCACTTTCCAAAAATACTTTGCGGTCCTCCAATACTTTTAAAAGTTTGTTCATTTGAATTGGATGAAGCTCCCCTATTTCGTCAAGGAACAGAACGCCACCGTGGGCCTTTGTCACAGCCCCGGGCTTTGGCTGAGGAATTCCGGCAACGCCAAGGGGGCCCGCCCCCTGGTATATCGGGTCATGGACCGAACCGATTAGGGGATCAGCGATTCCCCTTTCATCAAACCTGGCAATAGTAGCATCAACCTCTATGAACTTTGCATCGGGGCCAAAGGGGGAGCCGGGAGTCTTTTTTGCTTCTTCAAGGACAAGTCTCGCCGCTGCGGTTTTGCCTATTCCGGGGGGACCATATAATATGACGTGTTGGGGATTGGGACCGCAAAGGGCTGCCCTCAGTGCCTTTAAACCATCTTCCTGGCCAATTATTTCATCGAAACTCGAGGGTCTCGTCTTTTCTGCCAATGGTTCCGTGAGAGAGATCTGTCGCATGCGCTCAAGTTTCTCCATCTCCTTTTTAGATTCCCTATCGACAGCGACTTTACTGCCCTGCTGGCTCTTTAACAGGTTTAAAAAATAAAGCCCGATAACTATGGCAAAAAAAATCTGAATCAGGCTCAGTATATTTAGGGTAACGTTCATGCTGTAGATCCTCCTTATCGAGCTTTAACTATTCCAATCACTGTTTATATTATTTATTAATAGCAGTTTTTTTATAACCCATTTCGAGCCACTTTTAATCGCCGCGAATGAATAATTGGGGACGGGTACAAAAAATTCACTCGTGAATTTTTTGTACCCGTCCCCAATTATTCAACATAAATAGGAACCGTCCCATAAGGAACGGTTCCCCATTTTCCAACTAATTATTTATGCTGTTACTTCTTTTTTCTGACCTTTTTTTCGATCGGACATTTTGCCCTTTTTGCGTTCAGATGTGACAATTATTGGTTCTTCGCGATTTATAACCACTTCCTTGGTTATGACGCACTTGGTAATATCGCTTCTATAAGGAAGCTCGTACATGATATCCAGCATGATCTCTTCCATTATGGACCGGAGACCTCTTGCTCCTGTCTTTCTTCTGATGGCTTCCTGGGCAATTACTCTCAGTGCATCATCGGTGAACTCCAGTTGGGCATCGTCCATCTCAAAGAGTTTCTGATATTGCTTCACCAGTGCATTCTTCGGTTCCTTCAAGATTTTGACCAGTGCTTCTTCATCTAGTGCTGAAAGTGTTACAATCACCGGCAATCTTCCGACGAACTCAGGTATCATGCCGTATTTCAACAAGTCTTCGGGCATAAGTTGTTTTAAAATCTCTCCAACGTTTTTATTTGCTTGACTCTTTATATCGGCTTCAAATCCTATTGACTTCTTGCCTGTGCGGTTCTCTATTATCTTGTCAATACCTTCAAAAGCTCCGCCGCAGATAAAGAGGATGTTTGTAGTGTCTATCTGGATAAACTCCTGATGAGGATGTTTGCGCCCGCCTTGAGGAGGAACACTGGCCACGGTGCCTTCCAAGATTTTAAGCAAAGCTTGCTGAACACCTTCGCCGGATACGTCTCTTGTTATTGAAGGATTGTCTGATTTGCGTGCAATTTTATCTATTTCATCTATATAAATTATTCCTCTTTCGGCCTTTTCCACATCATAATCAGCAGCTTGTATCAGTTTCAAGAGGATGTTTTCTACGTCTTCTCCTACGTAGCCAGCCTCGGTCAAAGAGGTGGCATCGGCTATAGCAAATGGCACGTTTAATATCTTTGCAAGAGTTTGAGCCAGAAGGGTCTTTCCACTGCCGGTCGGTCCAAGCATTATGATATTGCTCTTTTGAAGTTCCACATCTTCAATTTTGTGCTGATAGTTAATTCGCTTATAGTGATTGTACACTGCAACAGATAGTACTTTTTTGGCTTCTTCCTGTCCTACTACGTATTGGTCAAGAATCTCTTTTATCTCATTGGGTTTTGGAACCTCGGTAAAGTCCATTTCCGCTTCTTCGCCAAATTCTTCTTCTATAATTTCATTGCACAATTCAATACATTCATCGCAAATGTAAACGCCGGGACCCGCTACTAGTTTACGTACCTGATCCTGAGTCTTGCCGCAGAACGAGCATTTCAGTTGACTCTTTTCATCGCTAAATTTGAACATCTTTCACTCTCCTTTCCGGCTTACTTCCTCTTGTGGATCACCTCATCAATCAAGCCGTACTTTAAAGCTTCATCTGATGACATAAAGTAATCCCTGTCCGTATCCTTGTCTATCTTTTCTATGGGTTGCTTGGTGTGCTTTGAAAGTATTTCATTTAGCAGCTCTCTTAGGCGAAGAATTTCTTTCGCGTGTGTTTCTATGTCTACAGCTTTACCCTGGACACCGCCCCAAGGCTGGTGAATCATGATGCGTGAATTGGGCAGTGCATAGCGCTTACCTTCAGTTCCGGCTGCCAAAAGGACAGCTCCCATGCTTGCAGCAAGCCCCATACAAATAGTTGAAACATCGGGCTTGATGTATTGCATCGTGTCGTAAATGGCAAGGCCTGCTGTAACGGAGCCCCCCGGACTATTGATATAGAGCCGGATGTCCTTGTCAGGATCTTCTGACTCCAGGTACAACATTTGAGCTATAGCAAGGCTTGCGACAGTATCGTCTATGGCTGTTCCAATGAAGATGATTCTTTCTTTGAGTAGTCGGGAATAAATATCGTATGCTCTTTCCCCACGGTTAGTTTGTTCCACAACTATAGGAACTAAACTCACTATAAATACCTCCTTAAATTACACCATTTTAATTTTCATTTTCTTCACTGTCGGCTTTGCTGTCTTCCTCTGATTCTATTATATCATCTTTTACGTCATCTTTGCTCTTTTCTACTATATTGGAATGGCTGATTAGAAAATCGAAGATTTTATTTGTAAGTATTGAGTCTTTTATTCTTGCCATATCTTCTTCTTTTAAATTCTTTTTATAATCTTCCACCGACTGTTTTAAGCTTTCAGCTAATTCCTTGATTTTGTTTTCAAGCTCCTCATCTGTCACAGTAATGTTTTCCCTTTTGCCTACTTCCTCTAATATCAGTGATGATTTTACATTGTCAAGAGCTCTCTCGCGGAAACTCTCTTTGAATTTTTCAAGACTAAGGCCTGTTGCATCCAAATAGGACTGCAAATCATATCCGCGATATCTCAGGCTTATAGCAAAATCGAAGACTAACCTATCAATTTCCTGATCTATCATTACATCAGGAATTTCGACTTCGGCAACTTCCTTTAATTTATTTACTATAGATGCTTTTAAAGAGCCTTCTTCCACGGATTTGGCTTGTTCCTCTAATTTTGTCTTGATGTCCTGTTTAAGCTCATCCAGAGTTTCAAATTCGCTGACATCCTTGGCAAAATCGTCATCCAGAGGCAGCAGTTCTTTTGCCTTAAGTTCCTTTAAAGTCACGTTAAAAACAGCCTTTTTTCCTGCCAACTCTTTTGCGCTATAGTCTTCCGGAAAAGTTACTTCGATGTCCTTGCTTTCTCCGACATTCATTCCAACAACTTGTTCTTCGAAGCCCTCTATAAACATACCTGAACCCAATTTCAGAGAAAAGTTCTCTGCAGTGCCTCCTTCGAAGGGTTCATCGTCAATCGTACCCTTAAAGTCTATGACAGCTATATCTTCCATTTTGGCCGCCCTGTCTTCAACCGTTACGAGTCTGGCATTTTGCTCCTGCAGCTGAGACAGCTCTTTTTCTACATCTTCATCAGTTACATTATAGACAATTTTTTCTACTTCTAATCCTTTATATTCCTTTATATCAACTTCGGGTTTGACAAATACTTCTGCGGTAGCTATAAAGGGTTTGCCAACTTCTATCTGTTTGATGTCAAAAGTTGGTTGATCTACAGGCTCCAATTTGTATTCTTCTACTCCCTTTTGATAGGCTTCAGGCAAAAGAAATCTTGCAGCGTCTTCGAAAAAGACTTCAGGACCGTAATGTCTTTCAATGAGCTTTCTGGGAGCTCTTCCCCGCCTAAATCCGGGGATTACAAAGCGCCTTGCGTTTTTTCTATACGCACGCTCCATTGCCTCATCGAATTGCTGTGCATCAATCTCGAAATTTAAGTAGGCCTTGTTCTTTTCTATTTTTTCCAGGTTTACTTTCATTATGCTCCTCCCTTGCAATTCCCGTAAATTCCATTTCTTTTGATATTATAACATAAAAAAATATATGCAAACAAAAAATTACAATAAAATAACACCTCGGTATGGACCGAGGTAGAAAAATCCACAGTATTTGAATATGGTGCGGGCAAGAGGATTTGAACCTCCACGGGATAAATCCACCAGATCCTAAGTCTGGCGCGTCTGCCAGTTCCGCCATGCCCGCATGGTGGGTCATGGAGGACTCGAACCTCCGACTCCCTGATTAAAAGTCAGGTGCTCTACCACCTGAGCTAATGACCCTTTTGGCTGGGGCGGCAGGATTCGAACCTACGATGCAGGAGCCAAAGTCCTGTGCCTTACCGCTTGGCGACGCCCCAATAAATTTACAGTAGCCCAAAAAGGGTTGTCGGAATTCTATTTGTAGCATCCGACATTAAATTTGTATTATGGGGTGGATAGTGGGACTTGAACCCACGACCTCCAGAGCCACAATCTGGCGCTCTAACCACCTGAGCTATACCCACCATATATGGCGCGCCCGAAAGGATTCGAACCTTTGGCCTACGGATTAGAAGTCCGTTGCTCTATCCAGCTGAGCTACGGGCGCCTGGAGCGGGAAACGGGATTCGAACCCGCGACATTCAGCTTGGAAGGCTGACGCTCTAGCCAGCTGAGCTATTCCCGCATGGTCGGGGCAGAGGGACTTGAACCCCCGACCCCATGGTCCCAAACCATGTGCGCTACCAAACTGCGCCATGCCCCGACATCTTAAAGACATTGTATAGTATACATGAAATAGTTTTTTGAGTCAAGATTATTTTAGCACAACTTTTGTGGTATTTCAAATCGATTTTTATTTTTCGATGCCCGAAAACCCTGCTTATATACTGTTTATGCATGCCTTGATACGGCCATCAGCAATTTCTATGATTCCATATGTCCCGGGCCCACCATTTTTCGGCAGAGCTGTGCTTCCGGGATTAAAAAACAGTATGTTGTCAATATATGTGTTTTCCGGAACATGGGTGTGGCCAAATACCACTATGTCTGCAGAAACTTCTTTTGCCCTGAAAAGTAATTGTTCGTAGCCCCGCTTAACTCTGTATGTATGCCCATGGGTTAATAGGATTTTCTTGCCCTGAAGCTCCAGTATTTTTTCGGTCGGTTCGAGGCTAAAAGCGTCGCAATTCCCCGCTACGCAGTAGACCCGGTAATTATTCCCTTCGAGATGGCGGGCGTCTTCAACCAAATCGCCCGCGTGAAGGAGAATTTCAATATCTTCCATCTTATTCACGGCTTTTTTCGCGATGAATCTTACGCCGTGAGTATCGCTTAACACTCCGATCTTCAAGATATTCCTCCTATATAAGCCTAAATAAATGTTTCTTGATTTTTTCCAGAGCCCTTGCCCTATGACTTATCCTGTTCTTCTCTCCTATGGAAATCTCGGCGAGGGTTTTGTTCTGTTCAGGCAACAGAAATATCGGGTCATATCCAAAGCCTTCGGTCCCCCTAGGGCTAAGAGCGATAAGGCCTTCTAGGATACCCCGCTCGAAGAAGGCTTGTCCATCAGGAAAGACAAGGGCCAGGCTACAAACAAATTGAGCCCGCCTTTTGTCTAATGGAACTCCTTCTAATCTTTCAAGGAGTTTGTTTATATTGTCTTCATCAGTAGCATGTTCTCCCGCATACCTGGCAGTTAAGACACCTGGTTCACCGTTTAGGATGTGTACTTCAAGGCCCGAATCATCAGCCAGGGTCGGCAAGCCAGTTTCTCGGCATACTGTTGTTGCCTTTATCAAGGCATTTTCATCAAAAGTAGAGCCGGTCTCCTGAATCTCGATGTGATGAAAATCTATCAGCGACACAATACTAAAGCTTGCGGGCCCCAACATTTCCTTAAACTCCAAGAATTTGCCATGATTTTTTGTTGCAATAACCAATGTATTCATGTTTAAAAGCTCCGCTTAAATATCTATGATTAACTTTTTTTGAATTTGAATGAGTTCTGATATGCCTTTGAAGGCTAAATCCATCAACCCATCCAATTCCTCCCTGCTAAAGGGAAAAGCCTCTCCAGTACCTTGAATCTCTACTATTTGTCCCGTATCGGTCATAACCACATTCATGTCTACCTGAGCTCGACAATCCTCTTCGAATACTAAATCCAGTAATCTCTCGCCATCCACTATACCAGCACTTATAGCCGCCACGAAATTATTAATGGGATTTGTCTCTATCAAATTGTTTTCTTTCAAAAACTTAATTGCATCCGCTAAGGCTATAAAGGCGCCGGTTATTGATAGGGTCCTCGTTCCACCGTCTGCTTGAATAACGTCGCAGTCAAGCCAGATGGTCCTTTCGCCTAAGGCTGAAAGGTCAACTACAGACCTTAAAGCCCTGCCTATTAATCGCTGGATCTCCATGGTCCTGCCGCTGGGCCTTAGCATTTCCCGCACGTTTCTTGCTTCCGTGGCCCTGGGCAGCATGGAATACTCGGCGGTTATCCAGCCCTGGCCCTTGCCACGCAAAAATGGTGGCACCTTATCGTCCACTGTTGCCGTGCAGATAACTTTCGTATCTCCAGCCTCAATGAGCACGGACCCTTCCGCATACTTATTAAAGTTTCTGGTTATGGTTATAGGCCGAATTTCGTCATTGCCTCTTCCGTCTACTCTTGCCAAAATATCCATCCTTTCTCACAAGTTGATATCTATACAAAAATTTCAAATGCTGCTCGGGTTGACATAGAGGGGTTTATATATAGGTGTTTCAAGGACAGTGCCTTCCGGTAAAGCTCCTGCTTTACCTTCCACCTGGATGGTAACCGTCTCCACTCCCGGAAAATCTGAAAGGGTGAGAACCACCGAGTTTACGATGGATTGTTCTACATCTATACCGCCACCGTATCCTTCAATTTCCTTTGAAAAATTAACCAGCACCTCTCCATTGCTTTGAGCTACATCAAGCACCTTCGTGTCTTGGGGCAACAATGATACAAGGCCGGTATTTTCCATGGGACCTTTTATCAATTCTTCCAGGGCGGTTTTCATCTGATTGTCACTTTTTGTCACCATTCGAGTTACCGGAACAAAGTAACTGAAGTTTCCATTTAAGCTTGCACCTTTAAAATATAAAGTTACCGGTACCATTTCCGATGAAGCTGTTACCGGTTTTTCTAAGTTTATATTCTGCCGTTTAAAAACACCCTTTAGCTGATTGCCGTTTGGTGTCTTTTCCACCATCTTCCCGTCAACTAAGATTTGAACTTCATCAACCGCGGGAAATTCAGTCAAGGTATATACGACTGCGTCGATGGCATTTTGTTCAGTCACTATATCCGGAGTCTGCAAGAAATTTGCATTAAAATCAACTTTGGCCAGACCATCCCGTATTGTCATTCCTAGAACCTGTGTACCTTCCGGCAAGGGAGCTTTTAAGCCCTTTTCCGCAAGTTCTGCTCTCATCTCTTCACTGTCAACCAGGCTCTCCAACGCTGCCCTTCCTATACCCTCAACCCATGGAATATCCCTTGTTACAGGCACTAACAAGCCGTATTCATTTACAAAATAAAAGATCGTCTTTCTCATATTTGCCAGGGTTTCTTCAGAATCCTCGCCGGAGTCCGGAACTTCTTCCTGGGGACTTTCTCTTTTAAAGAAATCACAGCCTGCAACAGCTGCCGCCACTAAAAACAATATGATTAACAAGCAAACAATCTTCTTGACCATGCATAAAAACCTCCTCTTTTTAATCTAATTAATATATATTAACGAGAAGAGGTTTTTTATGCCGTCAAAGTATTATTTGCTTTTTACGGTCTGTTTAAAGTATCCCCCTTTGCTAGCCCTGGTATCCATTATCGTAATAAATGCATGGCTATCATTTTTATCAATGAAGGCCAAAAGATTATCAAGCTCTTTTCTGGGCAAGGAAACGATCAAGACTTCCTTAATACCTTCCCTGCCCTTTCCTTCAAGACTTGTTACGCCAAAACCCATGTCGCGAATCTTGTCACCTATGCCGTTTTTGTGAGAAATTATCTGAACGGTGGTTAAACCTATGGCAAGCTTTTCTTCAATCAAAGTTCCCATATAGTTTCCGGTGGCAAAGCCCAGGGCGTAGGCCAATAGATTCACCGGGTTGCTCAAGCCGCTGACAACTTTGTTTAAGGCCGTTATGTAAATGATGACCTCAAAAAAACCAATACTTGCAGCAATCAGCCCCTTGCCCCTAACAAGCATCAGGGTCCGCATGGTAGTTAAAGACATGTCTACTACTCTGGCAAGGAAGATAAATAGATATCCCCCGATAAGCGACCACAAACCAAATTCCTCCTACGGTAAATTTAATTTCCTTAATTTAACGTAATGATATCAAAACGGCTATCGTGTGTCAATTGGTCATTCCGCTGAGATAATCGACGATGCCTTGGAGCAATCCTTGGGCAACCTGGTTTTTGAATTCATCCGTCATCATTATCGCAAGCTCATTTTTATTCGACATGAAACCTACTTCTACCAATGCTGAAGGCATTTTCGTCTCCCGCGTAACGACGATGCCGGGTCGTTCAACAATGCCCCTGCTGGGAAAACCGGTTTGCCTGACGACGGCATCCTGCAATGCTTGCGCAAATAATTTTTTCTCAGGATCCGGGTAATACAAAGTCTCAGTTCCCGATGCGCTGCTTGTTGCAGTATTGTGGTGGATACTGATAAACAAATCTGCATCGACTTCATTTGCTATGCCTGCACGGGCATATAGATTCACAAAAGTATCATCTTCCCGCGTCATGACTACTCTTACACCATTTGCCTCTAAAAGATACTTTAATCTCAACGCGACATCAAGGTTGAGGTCTTTTTCATTTACATTCCCGACTACAGCTCCCGGGTCGCTGCCACCATGGCCAGGATCGATAACTACCAGTTTATTGATCAAGGGAGAACTGTGCAGCGCAAGTTTTATATTAGAGGAAGGAGGCGATGACAGCATTTCATAACTTGTGAAAGAATGCAGGTTTATGACTATTTCCAAGTTGTAATTTTTAGCAGCTTTTACCTTCACCAGTTCAATATAGTCAATAATACCATCTGATACTCTTATCACATCGCGGCTTACCAGCCTGTCCCCGATGGCTACGCCGGGCATAACGATTTTTATTTGCTTTTTATTCTTGTCCGCCTTAAGCTCGTATCCTATTTCATCACTGGCCGAAATTTCCACGAAGCTAATATTCCTTTCACTGACAATATCGATGTCTTCTACCGTGCGTACCTGTGAAAAGATGATCGAAAAAACGTTGTCCTCCTGGAAAACTTGATAGTTGATGTCATTTTTTAAATCAAATACCACCCTCACCATATCGTCAGTAAATTGGCCCAAGCGGACAGCCTTCACAAAATCATTTACAGGAACTTCCGGAATGTCAATTTCAGCAAGTAGGGTTTCACTGATGTCCAAGACCAGTCGGTCCGGATTTGACAAAAAGAAATAGTCGCCTGTCGTAACATTTGTCGTCTTAATCCTTGCAAGCAATTCATGCCTCTGGCTTTCAAAGCTAAGCTCTTCTACTGTGTTCTCAAAGGATATGAAAATACTTTTCTTATCGGCTGAACTATAGGTCCTATAAGATACTCTTGGTCCTAGTTCCAACACTACCCGTGTCGTAGGTGGATCCGTAAAAATCTCACCTGCTACAGCCTTGCTTAAATAATTATCGTATGCGTACAGGGCATTCTTCAAGGTATCTAAGTGGCTTTTGATATCGATTACCAGCTTATTATCATCTTCTATCTCAACTGTTGTATATTCTAAAAGACTGTCCCCTTTTATAATAACCGTGGGCTTACCATCAATCGTTTCATATGCAAGGTCTACGACCTTGGACCCGGAACGGTTTATTATGACGCGCCGCAGATCATTGTCCCAGCTCACCTCGGCTCCAAGGGTCTCACCTAAAAAGCGCAGCGGGACCATGGTCCTATCATTTACGATCTTTGCAGGCACTTCCAGGACAACTTCCTGACCGTCTACCAATGCCCTCGTGTCATCGATTTTTAGGATAATTGTCTTTGACGGAGTTTCTACCTGGACCAGCCTGTTGTCATTGTCCCAATAAACTTCAGCCCCAAGATTTTCAGAAATCACGCGCACCGGAGCCAAAGTTCTGTCGTTTACGATTATAGGGGCCACATCGGACTCAACCTTTTCGCCATTTATGTAAATCTCTATCGGCTTGGGAGAAGCCATGGCGCAAATGGGTATGCTGAGGATCAATAAAAGCATAAGTGTTGCCAGAAATATTTTTTTATACATTGTAACAAAACCTCCTATGATTGGTGCAGCCTTGATTCATTTTTATGTACTTCGACTTTATCTTTCAAAATCCTTTAGAAAAGGACAAGTGTAATAGAATTGTAAAGTTGAAAAGGAAAGCTTTGGACAAAAAAATAAAGGCTGCTATGCAGCCGTCAAAAAGTTATACCATTTATCAGGCTTTATTGGATTTTGAATGTTTATGTTGCCTGTTATATACCCCATCTTTACGCCATCTACTAAAAACTGGACTTTCTCGATTCCATCTATCGAAGTCAGTGTCCTTACAACTGATTTTATGGCTATTTCCGCATACTGGATTTTAGTAGAAAATTTATTCAGGAGTATGTTCCTATCCAAATCTACTACTGCAACGCCTTCACTTATCTGCAAGCTCTTTATCATCTTATCATTAAAGCCCAAACCTATTTCTTCCGCACCTTCAATCAAGTGTTGTAATGCCGCTTTCGCAAGCTCCGAAGCTTTAACTGAAGATGCCGATGAGCCATCTATTTTGTCAGACTTGATTGTTATCGGAACTAAGTATTTTGCTGTCTTGTCCGGGTAATATATCGTGATGTACTTGTCTAATTCATCAGGATTTGCCTGATCCTGCTGGTAGGTATCAGGATCTATCAAGTTTATATGGCTGGGCCTTTTTAAGGAATCCCCGTAGGGCTGTCCGTTAATAGAAATATTTACGTTAATGATATTAGGACAATCGGTAAGGGTTAAAACGACCTGTTTTCTGGCAAGTTCTGCCCTTTCCCCCTGGAAGGGATTGCCTGAAATATCCAGAGAAACCGTATCGCCACTTATTTTCATGGTATTTAAGCCGGTGCTCAGCAAGCAGCTATCAAAACCATCAGGGAGGATCCCGGAAAATAATAAGTTAACAGCAGCATTTATCTCAAGTTCTGAGTCGTCGATACTATAAGTCACCGGCGTCAGGAATCCATCTTTTATGTAATAGACCATTACTTTTTTCCCGGATTCAATAATATCTTCATATGCTGAATCCTCATTATCATTGGCGGACTGTGCACTGCAACCTATAAGAATAAAGACAATAAAAAGAGATAATACGGCGTGCAGTAGTCTTCTCACAAAAAGCCCTCCAAAATTTATATCGTTTTCTCTATTTTACCATGAACGACATTTTTTTTCTATGGGGAAACTTAGTATTTTTTCCCTCCTGTTTTAAAAGTCTTTCCCGAAGCCAGCTTTCATTTATGCGATAACTCAAAGTGAGAAGACTATCAATGAGATGCACGTTTTCCACTGTTATATCCTTATTACTGACATTGATTTCTGTTGGAGTAAAATTCCAAATTCCACGGATGTCCGTATTAACCAACACCTCAACAATTTTTTCGGTCACATCTCCCGGCACCGCAAGCACCGCTATATCAACATCATTGCTGTTTATAAAATACTCCATGTCATCCACATGGTATATGGGTATATCTCTAATCTTGCGACCCACGATGCTCGGATTGGTATCAAAAATTGCGATAATATTAAAGCCATGTGTTGCAAAACCGCTATAATTTGCCAGTGCCTGACCCAGGTTTCCCGCGCCAATTAGTACCATTTTATGGGAAGTTGTCAGCCCCAATATTTTGGCAACCTCATTATAAAGCTGGGAAACATTGTAGCCGTATCCTTGTTGGCCAAATTCACCAAAGTTATTTAAATCCTGCCTAATCTGAGATGCAGTAAAACCTAGTAGTTTGCTGAGTTCCTGCGACGACACCCGCTCTACATTTTTCCGGAGAAGCTCTCCGAGACATTTATAGTATTTTGGCAAGCGCTTAATCACTGCCATAGACACCTTTTTTATTTCACCGGGCTGCTCCACAATATCACCCCGCTTGTTATTAATTTAACATAAATATACCATAATATTTCACTGTAGTCAAATATTTCGAATATTAGTACTGTATTCAGTCATCATAAAAGCAGGCGGCTGCCGAATATTATATTTATGCATATTCGAGAAAGGATGTTTTGGCGATGGGCCACTGGCTTGTAAACACGGTCCTTTTAACCGCAACAAATACCATAACCGGCACGATTGGCTTTTTTTACAGGCTTGTTTTGTCAAAATATTTGGGTTCTGAAGGCATGGGCGTTTATCAGCAAACCCTGGCCTTTTTCGGTACAGCAATAACTCTTGTGACAGCAGGTATTCCATTGTCGGTATCCAAACTCATAGCGGAAATGCAGACTGAAGCTAATAAAAGGAACCACATCATCTTGTCTGCTTTCACCCTGACAACCGCCTTTTCTCTGCTGGGAGCTTCTTTTCTTATTTCCCTATCTTTCCTTCTCAAACTGAAACTGCTGCTTATAGTGTTGCCTGCAGCAATATTTGTAGGCTATTCCTCCGTCATGAGAGGATACTTCTTTGGCATGCAGGATACTAGGCCGGTGCAGTGGTCCAACATTACTGAATGCATATTTCGGACTTTGTTCGGCGTGCTTTTTGTAAGTAGCAATTTGCTTATTGGATTTGAAACTAAGACTAGGGGTGCAGTTACTGCCCTGACCCTTGGAGAATTCATATCCATGTGCATACTATTTATTTTTTTTGCAAAGAGCATAGGCAATTACCGTAATTCCAGAAAAAATTCTGTAATTGCAACAATCAAAGATATCCTGAAAATAGCCGTCCCGGTTTCATTTAGCCAAATCATTCATTCCATTTCACGTTCTATTGAAGCACTATTAGTTCCGAAAGGACTAGTCCTGTCGGGACTTTCATCTTATGAGGGCTTAGCCCTTTACGGGAAAACATCGGGCATGGTAATGCCCCTGATCTTCTTCCCTGCCCTATTTGTAAGGGCCTTGTCATCAAATATCATCCCTCAAATTGCAAAGGCTTTGGCTCTAAAGAACAAAGAGTATGCTTTTAAGCTATCTCAGCAGGCCTTGTTTCTCACATCCTTCTTCGCCTTCGCAGTGACGGCATTTTTTATTGCCCTATCAGAACCTGTGGCAGAATTCCTATTTCCCAAGTTTGAACTGGGAAATCTTATTATAGCTTTTTCCGCCGGCATCCCCTTTTATTACCTTGAAAGTATCATAATGTCAATACTTAGGGCTATCGGCAACAACAGCACCCCCATTACAACATCCCTCACTACTTTGTTTATAACAAATCAAATCCTGTTTTTGTTAACGGCTAAAACACCCATGGGAATTTACGGTTATTCCGTTGCCTTAATTACCGCTTCTGCAGTGGCAATATTTATAAGTATTCGGCATATCGAGCAAAACTTTCAAAGACAATTTAACCTGCTAGAGATTATATTAAAACCCATGATTTGCTGCGTTTTTATGGCCTACATAATGAGCAAAGCTTTTTTGCCCCTGGTAAATTTAGACTTCCCAAAAATAATATGCATAGGGGCAGACCTAATTCTAGGAATCAGTGGCTACTTAATACTTGCCCTGGCTTTGGGAATAGACCTAAGAGGCATAAGACAAAGATACTGACTTTACTTGAGCTAGAACATCCGGCACCCATTATATAAAAACGCAATACAATGTATTAGAAGCTGGTGTGGAGGGGATGCAATGAAAACAATTAGACTATTTCACCGATTATCAAGCGGCCAGTACCTGGCAATGTATGTAACACGGCACCGACAGCGGTCAAAGAGCGTCGCCTATATCGTGGCAGTGTGTATTTTCCCCACAAAAAGGGAGTGCAATTATTGGTTCAGGCATCAAGAAGAGCTAATTTCGAAAAGCTTCAATACTTGGGGCTTGGAGGGCATGTTGAAGGCTTTAAAATGGCTAAAGCAGCTGAAACATGCCATTGGCCCCGGCGAATCCATTGTAATTTACTGGGTTGACGAGCGCAGACGTCGGGCTTTCAAGTTCCTTGAAAGATACGGATTTAAACAGGGTGAATATCTAGGTCGTCCATGTTATATATTCAAAAACAGCGGCAGCTCTTTAGGTTAAAACAAGGAGCAAAGTAGCTACTCCTTGTTTTCAAGCCTCGTTATGCTTTTAAACATTAAATCTGAAACTTATAATATCTCCGTCCTGGACAACATAGTCCTTTCCCTCTAAGCGCAGCTTGCCCAAATCCCTGGCCTTGGCCATAGAACCGCATTCCTTGAATTCGTCAAAGCTTATTACCTCTGCCCTTATAAATCCCCGTTCGATGTCAGAGTGAATTTTACCTGCAGCCTTCTTTGCCACTGTGCCCTTCTTTATTGTCCACGCCCTGACCTCGTCTTCTCCGACAGTTAAAAATGATATTAGGCTGAGCCTATCGTAAATGGCCCTTGCAAGGAGGTCTATGCCGGACTCTTTAATATTTAACTCCCTCATAAATGCAATTCTATCATCGTCATCCAACTCGTTTATTTCCACTTCCGCTTTTGCACTGACCTCAAATACCGGGAGATTCTTCTCATGACAGTATCTTAAAACCTCGTCTTTTTGCTCGTAACCTTCAATTAGCTGCTCATCGTCCACATTTACCACTATGATTACCGGTTTGGCCGTTAAAAAATCCAAGTGTTCCAAAAGCTTTTCTTCATCTTCGGAAAGATTGAAATCGGCAAGACTCATTTCATTTTCCAGGGACTCACGAATCTTCTCAAGCACTTCTCTTTCAGCTACCTGCTCTTTGGTGACTTTTCTTCCATTATTTATTCTATCGATTCTAGTTTCCACAAGCTGTAGGTCCGCCAGGAGCAGCTCCGTTCCGATATTCTCAATGTCCCTTATTATGTCTATCGAACCTTCGGAATGAATTACATTTTCATCCCTAAAAGCCCTCACTATGTGGACCAGGCAATCCACCTGCCGTATGTTGCTGAGGAATTGATTTCCGGAACCCTTACCTTCACCGGCCCCCCTTGTCAAACCCGGAATATCCACCACTTCAATTTGAGCATAGGTGACCTTTTTGGGTTTGTAAACCTGGGCTAGAAAATCAATTCTCCCATCAGGCACCCTGGCAAGGCCTATATTTGCATTTTGCTTGCCGCTTTGAAAGGCATTCGTCTCTGCCTTTGCATGAGTCAATAAATTAAAAAAAGTGGTTTTACCCACAGTAGGCAATCCAACTAGTCCAACCTTCACAGCAACATGTCACTCCTTCTAAGCCATTACAATTAATGGAAATTACAAAATGCGAATTCTGGGAAATATTATCATCACAAACTTTATTTTAGACACCTTTTTTATTTTAGCTTTATAAACTATTAAAATCAACAATAATGTATTATAAAAACAAAAAACGTAGCAACGGTTTTCCGTTCTACGTCCTGATTTCATTTGGTGGAGAATAGGGGAGTCGAACCCCTGACCTCCTGAATGCCATTCAGGCGCTCTCCCAGCTGAGCTAATTCCCCATCTAATAAGTTTAATCACAAGCATTTACTAGTATAATAGTTTTATTTGATATTGTCAAGGCTAGTTTATACACATTTTTATCATGGTGGGCGCGGCAGGTTTCGAACCTGCGACCTCTTGAATGTGAATCAAGCGCTCTCCCACTGAGCTACGCGCCCCTTTTGGTGGAGATAAGGGGGATCGAACCCCTGACCTTCTGATTGCGAACCAGACGCTCTCCCAGCTGAGCTATATCCCCACTAATAGCCAATTGCCGTGAAAATATTATAATACAAAGCTAATGAAAATTCAAGATTGTAATTTTATTTAAGGGCACCAATTCGATTTATTGGCCATATTCGGTACGTTGCTTTGCCTACGATTTGCTCTCTTGAAACATATTTGTTGTCCCAGAACCTGCTGTCCTTTGAATTGTTTCGGTTATCCCCCAACATAAAGTAATGCCCTTCAGGAACTTTATAGGGCCCGAAATCATTGTACATGGCTTCGTTTAACTGGGGCTCCTGTATGGGTTCATCATTTCTATAAAGGACACTATCCCTAATCTCTATTACATCCCCGCCCTTACCTATAAGGCGCTTGACAAATATCTGCTTATGGTCATCGGGATATCTAAAGACCACTATGTCATTATATTCAGGAGACTGAAATCTATATATATACTTATTTACCAAAATCCTGTCGTTAATTTGGATAGTTGGAATCATGGAACCGCTAGGTACTATCATGGGTTCAAATATAAAACCTCTTATGATAAATGCAAGAATAAGTGCCAGGACAATAGCCTTCAACCATTCAAATATCTCTCTCTTAATGTCATTGCTCATGTCTTCACCTGTAACCTTAAAATTTCTGTTGCGATAATTCACTTATTAATTATAACACAAAATATTTTTTTACAAAGCCTTTTGTGAAAAATATTCTTTAATCGCAAGCGCCATTGCTTTTGCTATTTGCTTTTGAAAAGCTTCTGTTGTTAGAAGCTGCCTGTCCCCGGAATTAGTTATGAAACCCAGTTCCACAATGACACCGGCTGGCTTTGTGTTTTTCAATATAAAAAGAGATCTGTTGCCGTTAGCTTTCCGTGCCGGTACCCTGTGGCCAGCTTTAATGTAAGCTTCTTCTAAGTTTTTTTGAATCTGCAGAGCCAATTGCCTGCTTTTTACACTGTCATAATAATAAAAGACCATGGGCCCCCGAGTTTTAGCTGAGCTTTTTTCAGCATTCACGTGAAGGCTCAGGAATATATCGGGTCTGGAATTATTTATAATGTCGACTCTCGCAATCAGGTCCCTCTTGTGCCTATACTCACTCTTATTGTTCAAATGGTCCAAGGCAATATCTTTTGTCCTGGTCATGACCACATTGGCACCTTCTTTTTCTAAGATGCTCTTTAATTTCAAGGAAACTTCAAGATTGATATGTTTCTCTAAAACGCTATCAAAGCTTGCTCCTCCATCGATACCGCCGTGACCGGGGTCAATCACTATCACCTTCCCGGACAAGGGCAGCCAACCGCTTAAAACACTTACCGCAAGATTTTTGCCGTATAAATATTGGATTATCAGTGCCAATATAAGTAAAGTCGCTAATACAAAGGTACTTTTGCCGGGAACCTTTAATTTTACACGTTCCACACTAAAGCCCCCTTTTGCCAGCGTTGACAAATACTGTTCTTATTAAACATATCCTTACATGTATGGAAATATGACCGTTGCTGGATATTTAAGCTAACGGAGCTTGTGAAAGAGAACATTTTCTTTATTGACGGAATATTCTTGATTTTTTAAACGCTTTATGCTATTATATAACAAAAAAACAGAAGGAGATGATTTATAATGGCAATCCCGAGAAAGATTAATTTTACTGAAATTGCAACTTGTAAACATTTAAAATATGAGGAAACATGCTACGGGCCTATTCAATATTGTAGCTTACATGCATGGGGGAACCACGTGCCCTGCAGCGAAGACATAAAAGAAATCTGCGAAAAGGACCATTATATCATTATGTAGGTTTCTTGCCGAACCTGACCACATATCTCATCTTTCCATCTCTTACGAACTTATCTACCCAGGTATCAATTTCTTCAACATCGGTAAGATAAACCTTGTTCTTTTTCAAATCCTTTTCCAGAGTGAACTTGACCATGAGCCCTTCCTCGGTATAAGGAAATCTCTGTGCCGATATGAAATTGCCCATCGAATACGCAATGTATTTCTTAATTATTTCTCCATCAGCTTCCTGGACCTCCATCCATTCTCCAGGCTGAATAACGTGGGGGTGACTTGCTACAATAAAGCTTGCTCCATTTTTTAGGAGAAGGTGAGCAAGCTTTCTCTGATATTTTGAAGGAGTCCTCTGGTATTCATCACCATAATGCAGGTACACCACAACCACATCAGCCTGGCTTCGCGCTTTTTCTATATCCGAAAGTATCAACTCTTCATCAATCAGATTAACAAGGTACGGCATGTCCTTCGGAATGGGAATGCCGTTTGTTCCGTACGTGTACGACAAAAAGGCAAAACTTATGCCGTTTAGTTCTTTTATCAGGATTTGCTCACGTTCCTCTTCAGATTCATAGGTGCCTATAGGGGCCAATCCGCGTTCTTTAAGGACCTGTATTGTCCTGATGGCTCCTTTTGCCCCTCTGTCCAAACTGTGATTATTGGAAGTTACTATAATATCAAAGCCGGCATCTTTCAGTGCATCAGCTATTTCATCGGGACTGTTGAACATGGGATAGCCCGTATATTTTTGTTCCTTGCCTGCCAAAGTTGTCTCTAGATTGGCCATGGCAATATCCGCTGCGGAAATCTCATCTTTTACCACATGGAAAAACTCCGTGTAATCAAAGCTATCCGCAGCATCACTGTATCCCGACCAAATCTGGCCATCATGCATCATCACATCTCCCACTGCCAGAAAAGTTGCTGTGGGATTTGGTAGATCTACTTCTTCTGGTTCCTCTTGACTTAATTCTTCTTCGGTGTTCACATCATCGCTATCCGCATTTTTGCTTGTAGTTACGGGTTGCCAGGTTGCAAGTACACTTACATAGTCATTAAAAGCATCTCTATAGACCAACATGACACCCGCAAAAATTATTAATGCCAAGGCAACTAAATAGGGCCAAAGCTTTCCTTTCTTATTGTTCATTACAGCAGTTCCTCTCTTCCCACTTTATTCAAGTATTCCACTACCTTTTTTACATCCTGAGCTTTTTCTTTTGAACATACCAGTAAGGCATCGCTGGTTTCCACCACAATCATGTTTTCCAAACCTACCGCTGCGACAAATCGGCTGTTAGAATAAATGATGGAATTGCGGGTTTCAATATCAACAAAATCTCCTTTTGTAATGTTGCCGTTTTCATCAGGAGGGAACACGCTTCCTAGAGAATCCCAGCATCCGACATCATTCCAACCAAAATCCCCCGGAATAACAACAACTTCGTCAGACCTTTCCATGACACCGTAGTCAATGGAAATGCTGGGCAATATAGGATATATGTCTTCAACTGCCTTTCCTTCCTCGGGAGTACCTAGAAAAGGCTCTATTTTCTCTATATTTCTATATAGGCGGGGCAAAAACCTTCTGAAATTATTTAAAATGACTGAACTTTTCCAGACAAACATGCCGCTGTTCCAAAGGTAGTTACCGCTTTCCAGGTATTTTTTGGCTTTAGGCACGCTGGGTTTTTCTACAAATTCTACTGCTTCATATGCCGTCTTATTTCCCGCAGGTAAAGACCTATCCTTGTCATATTTTATATAGCCGTACCCCGTTGAGGGATAGGTGGGCTCTATCCCCATAGTGACGAGTTTTTCCGTGCTCTCTGCAATGCTACAAGCAGACCTTAAGACCCTTTGGAACTCATCCACATTTTTTATGTAGTGGTCCGAGGGAAAGACGGCCATTACCGAATCCCCGTATCTCTTCTTTATGACAATTGCAGCATATGCGATACATGCTGCCGTATTTCTGCCAACAGGCTCTACCAAAACATTTTCCTTGGGTATATCTTCCTGGATCACTTCATTGAGTATTTTTTCCTGGGCTTTGTTGGTGACGATTAATATATTCTCCGGCGGAATAACATCTTTTATCCTCTTTATGGTATCATTTATCATGCTGTCTTCGCCGGTGATGTTTAAAAATTGTTTCGGAGCGGTGGCACGACTCAAAGGCCAAAACCGGGTGCCTCCCCCGCCAGCCATTATTACTCCATATATGTTCATTGATATCCTCCAGTGCTTTTATTATATTTATGTTTATTTTGCCCTGCTTTTCCAAATATCTTTCAAAATCAGAGCTAATAATATGGCAAAACACCGAAAGATATCAAAAAAAAGAAACTTCAACAGCCTTTAAACTGAAGAAGTTTCTTTTGCAGTCAATATTAATTCATGTAGTACTTGAACAGTGCTTGCGTACCGCTATTTTCCTCGCCCCGCTCCGCCAATTCTTCGTATATGGATAGGGCAAGCTCCAGGCCGGGAGTTTTAAGTCCGAGTTCCTTTGCCGATTCCAGGGCAATTTTCATATCTTTTATAAAGTGTTTTATGTAAAATCCCGGCTCAAAATCTCCAGAGAGCATTCTGGGTGTATAATTGCTAAGAGACCAGCTGCCTGCAGCCCCAGACTCTATGCTCTTTAAGACCACCTTCGGATCAAGGCCTGCCTTTATGGCATAGGCCATTGCTTCACAAACGCCCAGCATATTAGAGGCAATGGCAATTTGATTGCTCATCTTTGTGTACTGCCCTGCTCCGGCGCCGCCCTGCAGGACGATGTTCTTGCCCATCACTTCAAAAATTGGCTTTACTTCCTCAAAGGCTTCGGCATCACCGCCTACCATGATTGATAGCCTCGCTTCCTTAGCTCCAACATCGCCGCCCGAAACCGGTGCATCCAGCGCATGTAAGTTCCTGGCCTTTGCTGCTTCGTAAATCTCCTTGGCCAGTTTCGGACTGGATGTGGTCATATCGATCAGGTAAGAGCCTGCTTTTGCATTTTCTATGATTCCGTTTTCGCCAAGATAGACTTCCCTTACATCCTTCGGATATCCCACAATTGTTATGATGACATTAGCTTCACGGGCAACTTCGGCCACCGTATCCTTCCAGGTCGCACCTTTTTCAATCAGTTCCTCAGCTTTTGCCTTGGTGCGGTTGTAGACAAGTACCTTATAGCCTGCTTTCATCAAATTCATCGCCATACTTTTTCCCATTACCCCTGTGCCAATAAAGCCTATAAGGGTATCTTTTTTACATAGCGTCATACATAAGGCCCCCTTGTTATTATGTTTTTGCTGCTTCTAATACTCCTTTCGCAGCTTTGATAACGCTTCCGAATAAGCCTTCATAGTTTTCTCATCAAAACAAACCATTAGAACTTTTTCAATGCTGTTGTTTTCCTCTAAAAACCTTGCTATCTCTCTAATTGCAATGTCTGCAGCCCGCTTTACCGGAAAACCGTATGCGCCCGTGCTAATTGACGGAAATGCAATTGTCTTCACATTGTTTTCTACGGCCAGCATTAGTGAACTGCGATAACATGATGCCAGCAGCTCATCCTCGTTGGCATCCCCTCCTTGCCAGATGGGCCCCACCGTGTGAATCACGTGCTTTGCGGGTAGCCTGTATCCCTTCGTAATTTTGGCCTGTCCAGTTTCACAGCCCTTTAATTGCCGGCATTCTTCGAGAAGTTCGGGCCCGGCAGCCCGGTGAATTGCCCCGTCTACACCGCCACCCCCCAGCAGCGTTTTATTTGCCGCATTTACGATGGCATCAACTTCCACCTTGGTAATATCACCTAAAATCACATCAATCCGTTGCAAAAATCACCCCTCCCATCGGTGCCTGGCACCTAAAGTTTTTAAGTTATTGAATATTTAGGGACAGTCCCCAATTATTCATTTGGTTTTACCCAATAAGAATGGCCGCGGTCAGGGTTAAGCCCGTCATTTGATATACCTGTATTGTTTTGGCATTTGCCTCAACGAGTCTGGCTATGTCATCGTAGTATTTTTTCGCCACATCGACAGAGCGTTTGGCTATCGGAGCGCTCAGCAGGGCTATGAGCAATAAAGGATTTCCTGTAAAGAAAACTGCGATAAGCAGACTTAAATAGGCTAAGACGTATAATAAAATATAAACTACAATCCCTTTTTCCTTTCCGAGTCTCACGACCCAATTTCGCTTATTGCCCCTTGCGTCGGCCTCATAATCCGGGTACTGATTAATCCACACTACATTGGCTATTAAAAAACCTATCATCAATGAAAGCAGCAGTATCTCCAAGTTGACGGTGTGTGTCTGCACAAGATATGTGCCGGATACAACAAGTGGACCATAAGTTAAGCCTATTGCAAATTCCCCAAGACCCCTGTAGCAAAACTTAAATGGGGGAAGGCTGTAGAATATTGATATCAAAAAGCCCGCAATGCCGATCCACAAGACCATCGGCTCTCGTGCAATGGCAATGTAAAGACCAATGGCCGCTGCGGCAAGCATGGTAACAAGGGCTATTATCTTAGTTTCCTCAACAGTCAAAAGGCCGTCTACAATTGTCTTCTTCCCGCCGCTAAAAGGTGTCCTCTTATCGGGAGTTACAAAACGGTCCACTCCGGATTTATAATCCACAACTTCATTTATGGCATTCTTACCCGTCTCAATTAAGTAAACGCCAAAAAAGCTCAAAAACAACCAATAAATGTCAATGTACCCTAAGGCCTTGTAAGCCATTGCTGTACTTACCACCATGGGAAC
>LFSJ01000067.1:44639-116348 GCA_001512695.1 Tepidanaerobacter sp. DTU063
ATGAAGTTTACCTGCCGCTGCAACCGAGCTTTGATTGGCAAGTTGAAAGCAGCTTGCTCCGTCACGATGTGAAATGAGTTTTTCTAAAAATTTCGCAAGGCCTTCATCGTCATTGCTATCCGTCACATAATCTGCCTTGCTTTTAACCAGTTCGGGAGCATTGCCCATGGCCACTCCTAAACCTGCGTACTTGAGCATTTCTATATCATTATAATTATCGCCCACGGTTATTATTTCGTCATGACTTATGCCTAGTGTTTCGGCAAGTTCAATTAGACCTTTGGCCTTGGACACGCCACCCTTTAAAACATCGATGCAATTTGGTATGGAAGAAGTTATTGAGATCTCTTCTCCGTATTTAGCCGTGATTTTATTTATAAAATCTTTTAAATCACCAGGCCTACCGTTGCTGTAAATGAATACCTTTGCAACCGGCTCTTCGAGCGCAGAAATCACTGTCTGGGTGCTTCCCATGTTTTTAATCGGCATAAAAGCGAAATCTCTCAGCAGGTTTAAATAACCTTTAAAAGTGTACTTTAGTGGCACGCGGAAAAATCGTTTGAAATATTGGCCTTGATATCTTCTGCCGCCGTATATCTTTCCGCTTTTAACAAAAAGCAGTACTTTAAAACCTTCGTAGTCCAGCGTCATTCTCATAACATCTACCGCTATCTCATGAGGCAGCAAGTGATAAGTCACACAACTTGAATCTTTATCCGTAATTATTGCACCGTCGCAGCACACCATGGGAGCATTGACTCCGATTATCCGTGCCAACCTACGAACACTGTGATAATGCCTTCCCGTAGCTATGGTAACCCTTATCCCCAAATCCTTAACCTTTTTAATCGCTTTCAGGGTGCGGGGGGTAACCAAGTGGCCGCTAGTTATTAATGTGCCGTCAATATCCAGGGCTAGTAATTTGTAGTTTTTGTTAAGCAATGTATTTAATTCCTTTTGTGTCTCCATTGACTTCATCCTTTGTCTTTTAAAGCATTAATCATTTGTTATTATATCTTATTAGCAACTATTTTCAAATAACAAGACAGTAATGATCCAAAATGATTCTTATTTCATCGTTTTTATGCCTTTCAAGGTCGGAGCGTTGTTATCGCTTTTGCCCAATTTGCGTCGATTCAGCTTTTCATCATTTAAGAGTTTTGCTCGAAATATAACTCCATCGCCAAATCTATCCTTTATTTCGTCCATCACCTTGTTTAATTTCTTCTTTTTTTCATCCGTGTCAAAGAGGGACACCTGCTCAAATTCCTTTACCAACTGGGAAAGACTGACTCCCAAAAGTCTAAGGGGTGTTTTTCCATCCCAGTTGGAATACAAAAGCTTTTTCGCCAAATTGTAGATATCTTCAGTGCTATTGGTATAGGAAATGGTGGCCGAACGGGTAATGGTGCAAAAGCTATTGTCCCTCAAAGTAATTGTCACCGTGCGGCCCATGTAATTTTCCCGTCTGACCCTTCTACCCACCTGTTCTGAAAGAGATAATAACACCGTCTCCGCTTCATCATAGGATGTTATGTCCTTGGGAAGGGTTACCGAATGGCCCATGGATTTGGCCTCATCCATAGCGTGGGGGTCCACAGGACTTGTGTCGATGCCGTTTGCCCAAAGGTGCAGGTATCTGCCATTTAAGCCGAAAGCTTTGCCCAGGAGTCCTTGAGGGACCCGGGCCAGATCCCCAATGGTCTTTATATTCATGTGGCTGAGATGCTCCGCCATGCGCCGGCCTACACCAAATAACTCGTCAACGGGCAGAGGCCATATAAGCTTGGGCACATCTTCAGGAGGCAGCACCGTAACGGCATCGGGCTTTTTCAAGTCCGATGCCATTTTGGCCAAAAGCTTGTTGCTCGATACGCCAATGGAACATAGCAAATCCAGTTCCGACCTAATTGCAGCCTGTATCTTATGGGCGATGGTCACGGAATCGCCAAAAAGCCTTTCGCATCCTGTCACATCGAGCCAGGCCTCATCAATGCTGAAAACCTCAACCAAAGGTGTAAATCTCCCCAGAATTTCCATGACCTTCTGGCTAGTTCTTACATATAATTCGTAGTCCGGCTCCACAAAAATAGCTTGCGGACATAGCTTTCTTGCCTGCCAGTTGGGCATTGCCGTCTTAACTCCGTATTTGCGCGCTTCATAAGATGCCGTCAATATTATACCGGTGCGCTTTTTAGGGTCGCCCGCCACCAGGATAGGTTTGCCCTTAAGGCTGGGATCCTTTGCCTGGTGACAGGAAGCATAAAAAGCATTCATATCCACATGCAATATGGGAAGCATAGCACCATCTCCGAACATGTGTTTTGTCCTTTATTATACCACCATTCTATAGTAAAATCAACATGACAGCGAGCCCACACCTGACAAGGACACGGGTAGGCTTCATTCGCCATGTCGGCAATTTCAGCTTCGTGCCTGGTGCCCAAACCTCATCCTAGACCATAGTATGCCTGGCAATTAGATTATGATAACGGCATGACAAAGTGATTTTGCTTGTCATGTGATATCCGGTGAAGTAACGGTAGTCTCCCAAAATCAAGACCTGTTGTTCTAAAGCTTGGCCCTTCACTCCGCATGGGTTCACGGACAATTTGGCATCCTGCCAAGTGTCCAAAGCTTATCCTGCACGCTGCCCAAACTACGTTTGTTCCAATCAACAACGGTCTTGCTTAAAAGGGAGCCCTTTGCCGTTATCTTCACCAGAGTATAGGATCGATATGACAGCGCGACGTTTCGTATCAATAATGAACTTTAGAAAGGAGCAAAATCATCATGGGAACAGTTTCAGGAAGAGTAGGCGGCCCTGTAGGGGGCTACGATATAAGTGCCACTGTAGAAAACGGAGTAATCACCGGCAGGATTGGCGGTATGGTTTTCGGAGATGACATTAATTTAACTTACTCCATCGAAAAAGGTTTTATAAACGGAAGATTAGGTGGAGCCGTAATCGGTAAGGATGTTGCAGGGTACCTAATTTCAAACTCACTGTCTGCACGATTAGGGGGAGCAGTTGACGGTAAAAACTTGGAACTTGAAGCGAACAACAATTCTGTATATGGTCGATGCGGAGGTCCTGCAATCGGTTTTGATGTACAAATTGATTTCTTAGAAGGTCAGGCAGTAGGTCGCCTAGGGGGAGAAGTCGTGGGAAAGGATGTTAAAGGCTACGTCACTGATGTGGAGCCTATCATAGCCGGTGCATTATTTGCAATAACTTACTATGTATATCAAGTAAATCATCAGGGAAGCAGCAGCGGAGGAGCCTCCGGCAGAAACTAGGCAAAAATAACGATGAGATAATCAATTATCTCCTACAGCTTTTATCATCAGCCTTCTCCTTCTCGGACCGTCAAACTCGCAGAAAAACAGACTCTGCCAGGTGCCTAGAACCAAATCTCCGTTGCTAACGATAACCGTGGCTGTATTGCCCATAAGCGAGGCTTTCACATGGGCATCCGAGTTGCCCTCAATATGCCTGTAATTATCTTTATAGGGAACAAGCTTACTGAGGGTGCTTAAAATATCATGCACAACATCCGGATCGGCGTTTTCATTAATAGTAACGGCGGCAGTAGTATGGGGTACAAATACAAAGCAAACTCCGTCTTTTATACCAGACCTTTTCACATATGCTCTTACCGTAGAAGTTATGTCTATCATTTGATTGCGCCCTGTTGTTTCAATTGTCACAATCTCCATGATGGATGCCTCCCTTTTTTTCCTTTGTTGTCAAATATACTTTTTAATCCTCAAACTCCTCGGGTGTAAATATCTCCTCTTTTATATATATTTCAAATTCTACATTTTCTAAAATCTCGGCAATAATCGTCTCTTTTGTCACAAACCTCACCACTGCAAAAGCAGATGATTCAAATGTGTCGTACAATCTTCCGGCACTCCAGCACCCCAAGGGAACCGTATGGGTGCTGTTGGCCACGTAGCCCACCTTGCCGATTGGGTCTAATATGGCCATAATTGCTTCTCCATCGTATTCATTATCATAGTCCTTTTCCAGCCGCAGTATTTGCCCCGGCTTAAAAACCTTCGTGCCAAAATAATTATTTACACCTACTACTGCCACAAAAATCGAATCCATAATACTCCCCCTCTATAAAAAAAGAACAATTTTTTCTATAATACCCAAAGCCGCAGTTCCCGGCAATCCTCATTCCAGGCAAATCGCCACATCATTTCCCATTTTAACTAAGGCAAACTCCTCTGAGGTTGCAAAATCCTCCATTTTGTATTCCATTCGGAATGGAAATGCCGTTTTTATGGTGTTGGCCTCTACAAAGCTAATGTAATCTCTTTTATTGCTTATTATATGAGTTTTTAAAAAAAATTTTTCTTTAACAAACTGTCGTTATAAATCTGTTTTAAGCTTGTGACATATCAATTAGATAAATACGGAATCACTCTGGTAGTATAACATTTTTGTAATAAAAATCAATAAGACCTTTGATTTAAATACGTGGGTTTTTATGTGTAATTTTCTGTATTTTTCGATACCGTTATTATAATATTTCGGTATAAGGGGAGAAAATCCTCTTTGAATAGTTGAGCTATGAAACAAAAAAAGACTGGTGAAACAGTCTTTTAAGATTTGTGCCTTTTTAAAAACACCGGCAGTACTTGGCGAATGATCTTGTTGAAGTTTTCTGGTTCCCATGCACTTCGACCTATGAATAAGCCATCAAATTGTATCCTTTAGGCATGGGATCCCAAAAAAAATGACGTCAATAAACTTCATTGACGTCATCATAATTCTGCCATTGTCTCTAACAGGGAGTGGCTAATTCTCTTTTTTTATGCTATTTTCTTCATGCCTCTTGTATTTTCGGCCGCCTTTTTTACCTCCTCGATGCTTTTCCCGAAACTCGCCTCCATGGCAGCGGCAATTGCTCCTTCAAAGAAGGGTGAATCCGCCATCATGGTAGCCGACCTGGCTGGCTCTTCCAGGCTTTCAATTGCCATTTCCGAACTCATCACCGCACTGCCCAGATCAGGGATAACTAACACCCCATCACCGTCAAATACCTCTAATACTTTTTGTCCGATCAATAAGGCATCGGTTCCAAGCCTATTGTCTGCCGTTCCGGCGGCCACTTCAATTTTTATTTTTTCTCCTATCATTTGAGTAATAATTTCCTTAGCACCTTCGGCCATCTTTTTGCTATGTGAGACTAAAACTATACCGACCAACGCATCACCCCATTCCAGCGTAGCAGTCAGCTATCCTTGATGCCTTTGAGAATTGCCGTCAGCATGATGTGGCAGGAAGTGGCTCCCGGGTCTTGATGACCTATGCTTCTTTCACCTAAGTAGCTGGCTCTCCCTTTTTTGGCGATGATGCCCTTAGTATACTCTACGCCAGCTTCCGCTGCCTTCACAGCCTCTTCCATAAGATTTATATCTATGGTTGGAGAAGACTTTAATGCTTCAACTGCAGGTTCCAAGGCGTCTACTATAGTTTTTTCGCCTTTTACAGCCTTCCCCCGCATTTTTATGCCTTCCAAGGCTGCTTCAAGTGTCACCAACAGGTCTTCAAAACCCAGTTCCGTTTTAGAACCTATTGCCTGGCCTGCCCGCATAAAGGCAGTACCGTACAATGGTCCTGAAGCACCCCCTACCGTCGAAACCAGTGTCATGCCTACCGTTTTTAAAATACTGCCACAATCCTTGTCGCCCATTGCGGCAATCTTTTCGGTGACGGCTTTGAATCCTTTTGACATGTTTATACCATGGTCGGCATCGCCGATGGCTGAGTCAAGTTCTGTCAAAAAATCTTTGTTTGCATGTATATCATTTGCAATAAGGTTTAAGATTTCAATTAGTTTTGCACTGTTTACAGCCACATTTAAGTCCCCTTTCAACAGATGTATCAGAGTTGTCTAAAAGCAGGTGTATCGGCCTGTGCATCTAATAGCTCTTTTAACTCGTCGTCTAATTTCAACAGGGTAATTGAAGCTCCCGCCATTTCAATAGAAGTCATGAATTCTCCTACAAAGGTCCTATAAACTTTTATTCCTTTTTCATTTAATATCTGGCTTACCCGGCGATTCATTATAAACTGTTCCATCAAAGGTGTTGCGCCGAGGCCGTTGATCATAACAGCCACTTCATCTCCGGATTCGTAGGGAAGGTCATTCACTATCTTTTCCATCAAGTGATCTACCAGTTCATCAGCCTTCATGATATGTGTGCGCTTTGTGCCCGGCTCGCCGTGAATGCCCATTCCGATTTCCATTTCGTCTTCGCCAAGTGTAAAGGTGGGCTTGCCTGCTGCAGGCACTATGCATGGGGTGAGGGCCATTCCCATACTTCTTGTATTTGCAATGACTTTTTCAGCAACAGCCTTGACCTCTTCCAATGTCCCACCGGCTTCGGCCTTGGCTCCTGCAATTTTATGGACAAATACCGTTCCCGCAATTCCGCGCCTGCCAGTGGTATAAAGGCTGTCTTCCACCGCAACGTCATCGTTTACTACTACGCTGGCAACTTTTATTCCCTCAGCTTCTGCCATTTCTCCTGCCATTTCAAAGTTCATAATGTCACCGGTGTAGTTCTTGATGATCAGCAGGACACCCGCACCGCCGTCAACGGCTTTAATGGCTTCGAAAACCTGGTCTGGAGTAGGTGAGGTAAACACAGCGCCGGCTACTCCGGCATCTAGCATGCCCTTTCCTACAAAGCCTGCATGAGACGGTTCGTGGCCACTGCCACCGCCGGATACCAATGCAACCTTACCTTTTACTGGAGCATCAGCCCTTACCATAACTTCGAAACCTTCCAGTTTGCGAACGTACTGCGGATATGCTGCTGCCATACCCTCCAGCATTTCCTGTACTACTTCTTCAGGACTGTTAATAATCTTTTTCATGAAATCCCTCCTAAAAGATAATCTTGCATTGATAATAAAGCAAAAATCGTGCCAATATCCTAAATAACTGTAATACACGGTTTTTTTGAGATATTTCAAAATAATAGTTGGTAATTTCTATCAACCAGCGTCTCTTAACACTTCTCGAATTATGTCATAATTCTCATCACTGGCAATGACAAAACCGTTTATCACAGAACTTTTATGCTTATCCAAGAGGCCTATATCCTCATATTTCAAAAAAGCATTCTTGAGCTTTTCGCACAATTCCCTATCAAAGCCCGGCCGTGCCGCTATGCAATCCTTAGGTATCGGGTCGGTCTGGGCCAGATAAACAAGTTTGTCCACTTCAAGGCCGCGACTCTTCGCATCATCGATGGCTTCCGAGTAGGTAGCACCTACTCTAACCGATCCCGATATCACTGCTTGAACTACATTGCTGTGCGTTCCAAGAAAGAGCTGCTCTTTTAAATCCCTTTCGGGGTCTATGCCTGCCTTCTTTAGGATAAGCCTGGGATATGCATATCCCGAAGCAGATTTTGGGTCCACAAAGGCCATACGCTCTCCTCTGACATCTTTCAAATCGGTTATTCCCGATTCTCTATTGGTGATAATATATCCCAAGTAATCAGGAGCACCATTTACAATTGGAGTAACCAAGGGAATAACCGCTGCCTTGTTTTTCGCATTGACATAGGCTAAGGGCGAAAACCAACCCACATCTACAATCCCGTCTATCAAACTATTGGCAAGGGCATCGTAATCAGTGGCGACCAAGACTCTAGGTATGAGGCCAACTTTTTTACAAACGGTATTTATCACAGGAAGGTACAATGATTTTATAATTTCAGGGCTGAGGGCAGGATTTATTCCAAAAATTATCTCCTCTTTCTTCTTTAAACTGGTGGATTGCTTTTGCAATGAATATACTTTGTCAACTAAATTATCAGCAATATTGAGAAGCTGTTCGTTTTGTTTTTCCTGGTCTTTTATCAGGTACGCCACTTCTATGGTGGAGTCGGCTGTAGATGCTGTTTTTTCTGAAAAAGATGCGAAAATATCTGCCAGATACTGTGTAGACTTCGCCTGATTTGCTGAAGAATCCAGCAGATTGCTGTTAAGCTCCGATATATCCTCAAAGGCGGCAACAGCGCCTTCCATCACATCTTTTCCCAATTGCATCTTGGATTTTAGATTTTTAAGGCTTACTGCCCCATCTTTAGAAATGCGACACGCTCTACTGATGCCATCGTCTATGAGTTCAGCAGTTTTGTGTATTTCTTGAGCTTTATCCTTACTCCTCTCGGCAAGTTTTCTGATTTCAGCAGCAACAACGCTGAATCCCCGTCCAGCTTCACCTGCTCTCGCAGCTTCAATTGCAGCGTTTAGTGCAAGGAGATTTGTCTGCTGCGCAATGTGCTTTATAAAATCTACAAAGCCCTTTACTTGTTTTGTAAGTTCAAGTAAGGTCTCTACTTCGTCGGAGGACTTGTCAATTTCTGCAGTTACCTGTTCCAAGGCTGTCTCTACATCGCTTATTGCTAAGCTGCCTTCTTTTACTTTGCTTAAATAGTCCCTTGATATACTTGCTACAGAAGATGCAGTTTCTCTTAAATTTTCTGCTAATCGAGACAGGTTGTTGAGCTGCTCCGAACCGCTAGCTGTATTTGCACTGATTTCTTGGGAATGAGATGATATCGTTTCTATTACCTTCACTAGATTTCTTATGGTTTCAGTGTTTTGTGCAACCACCCATTTTATCTCATGGGCATCATAGCCCAGCTCTTCGCTTAATCTCAGTATTTCGCTTTGAGAAGCGGGGGACACTTTGTCAATACTTTTCCCGGAATTTGCCATCCAACAGCCCCCTTTTTAATATTTTATTTTACAAGACCGTACTTTCTCGCTTTTGCAGCCACAGTTTTATGCGTTAAGCCCAGGGCTTTGCCAGCTGCGTTGAAACTTTTGTACTTTTTTAAAGCCGTTTTTATTATTGCTTTATCGTACTCGTCATAAGTAGCCAGTTCTCCATCTAAGTCTAAATTTATAAGGCTCGCTTTTTTTTCCATGGCTTTTCCGGTTACATGAGATGGCAAGTCCCAAATGTCAATTACGTCACTGTCGGATAGGTTTATCATCCGCTCTATAATATTCTCCAGTTCCCGAACATTGCCCGGCCAGTCGTAGTTGTACAAATACCCCATAGCTCTTTTTGTAATTGTCTTTTCCTTTTTGCCAAGCTTTCTGCAGAGCTTTTCCAAAAAATGCTCCACAAGAAGCGGAATGTCGTCTTTTCTTTCCCTTAAACTCGGCAGCACGATCGGCACTACATTGAGACGGTAATAAAGGTCTTCTCGAAATTCGTCTCTCTCTACCATTTCTTTCAAATTTCTATTGGTTGCCGCAACAACTCTCACATCGGTTTTTAATACCTCGTTTCCGCCAACTCTTTCAAATTCTCGCTCTTGCAAGACTCTTAATAGTTTGGACTGCAGGTTTTTGTCTAATTCACCGATTTCATCCAAAAAAATTGTGCCTCCATTTGCAAGTTCAAACTTACCTATTTTTTGGAAAATTGCCCCGGTAAAAGCCCCCCTTTCATGTCCGAAAAGTTCGCTCTCCATCAGAGTTGCCGGTATGCCGGGGCAGTTTACCTTGATAAAAGGGCCATTGCGGCGGCTGCTGGCACGGTGTATGGCCTTAGCGACCAGTTCTTTACCTGTGCCACTTTCTCCCTGTATGAGGATTGTCGATGAGGTCTTGGCAGCCTTAAAAGCTATATCCAGCACCACCGCAAACTTCTCACTGCGACCTATTATATCACTAAAGGCTTCGTTAAATTCCATTCTCTTCTTTTGTTCTATTAATAAATCTTTGGTCGGAGATATCTCTAAGGTATATTCCGGTGAAAAGCTTTCGGCAGTGGAGACGTCTTTGTTAAATACAATTGTATAGCCGGCTATTTCCCCATCTATAAATATTGGGTTTATGTCGGTAGATGCCAGATTGCTCCTGGTGTTGTCATCCAAGCGAAATATTCCACTACCGATAGATGATGTGGTAGTCAAATCGATGCCTGGAATTATATCTTGTATGTTATTGCAGCCTAAAATATGATTTTTGTCTATGCCCATTAATTCTTCGACAATTCGATTGCATAAAATTACGGCGCCTGTCTTATTGGTAACTATAATGCCCAGGCCTACGCTGTCAAAGATCTTGTCTGCTTTTATAGTGTTTTTCTCCAATATGTCATCAACCTGTTCTAATTCAATAGGGCTCTGAGGCAATAGATCGCGTCTAAAGAGTTCTTCAACACTTTCTATCGCCTCATCTACTTTTGGCCCTTTTGCTACTATTGTAATGCGTTCTCCGGGCTTAATGTTAAGGGAGTGAATAGCCATCAGAGCAGTAGCCGGCACTTCTCTTCCGGACTCGTTGCGTATATATATACTCGTTCCCATCGTGCTCTCAATCTCGTGTGCTTTATTGACCAACATGGCAGCAGCTCTGATATGCATTCCTTTAGGATGGGTAAAGACGGCATCCTTTTGAAGCATGGCTTTTCACCCTTTCACTCTGCCTTTATTACTATCATTCGACATTTCCTGTTGCTATTAAATCGATCCCCGTCCCCGCAATATTCTCAACTACAACATCTCCCACTTTAACGGGGGGCTCAACTATAATATCTTTCGTTTCAAGCATGGCTTTTTTCAGCAATTTTTTGGGGATTGGTTCTTTTGTCCTCACAGGTAGGACCCCACCGGTGGAAAGCTTTAAGGTGGTGGTAAGGGTTCTTCTTGGATCTAAAACTTCATTTTTTGCATAATCAATTCCACGTTTGCATTCGTAACCTTCTATGCTGACAATTTCGCCATTATTAAGCTTAACTTGAATTTGACAACCTTTTGGGCATACTATACATGTTATCTTCTTAGTTTCCATCAGCTACACCTTCTTCCTGAAGGAAAAATCTTAGGCTCTTTAAATCTTTATTGGCCAAGTCTTCTTTTTTCAGTTCAATGCTAATCATTTCGCTGGGCCTTACATGTTGAAGTACCCTTGTGCGAATCAAATTCTTATCTGATTCTATGAAAAGCCTGGCTTTTTCCATGGGTTTGGTGCTGCGCATGAAGAAATTCTGTTTTTCACCCAAAATCTTCTCAGGATCAACTAAGTGGGGTACTACGTAACTGATTCCCGGGCCGGCAGACACTGAAATATACTCATCTGATGGTATTTTGTCTTTAAGGTAATCCACCGCTCCAAGGCCAGCAAGTCTCGATTCCATCGTCACGAAATCCACCAAGTCATGGACATGAACTACATTACCACAGGCAAAAATCCCGGGGACGGACGTTTCCATCCTCTGATTTACAACGGGTCCACCGGTGACATCGTGAATTTTGATGCTCGCCATTTTAGATAGCTCATTTTCCGGAATCAGACCAACCGAGAGGAGCAGAGTATCGCAAGAATAATATTTCTCGGTTGAGGGAATTGGCTTTAAGTTTTCATCTACCTGGGCGATAGTTACTCCTTCTATCCTGCTATTGCCGTGAATGTAGACAACGGTGTGGCTCAGAAGAAGGGGTATGCCGAAGTCTTCAAGACACTGGACAACATTGCGGGTAAGCCCATTAGAATAGGGCATGATTTCCGCAACGCACTTTACCTTTGCACCTTCAAGAGTAAAGCGTCGTGCCATGATCAAGCCTATATCACCGGAACCTAGAATGACTATTTCCTTGCCAGGCATGTATCCTTCAATATTTACAAACCTTTGGGCGGTGCCAGCAGTAAATATCCCTGCGGGTCTGAAACCGGGAATATTAATAGCTCCCCTGGTCCTTTCCCTGCATCCCATGGTGAGGATTATCGCATCTGCTTGAATCTGCATCAATCCCTTTTCGCGGTTGACTGCAGTGAGCTGTTTATTTTCGTTAAGGTCAATCACCATCGTATCAAGCAGAACTTCTATATTTAAATCTTCTAATTCCTCAATAAATCTATGTGCATATTCAGGACCGGTAAGTTCTTCTTTAAAAATATGAAGGCCAAACCCATTGTGAATACATTGTGGCAGGATACCGCCTAAGCGTGAATCGCGCTCAATTAGTAAAACGTCTTCTACTCCGTTCTTTTTCGCTTCGATTGCCGCGGCAAGGCCGGCAGGACCACCGCCGATTACTACCAGTTCCTTATTTATCATTGTCGTCACCGCCTTCGTTTTGTAGAAATTCTTTGATACGACCCATTAGTATATTAGAACCTGGTCCTTTTTTGGTTATATCAATGGCATCCGCACCCAGTTCGCGCATTAAAATCTCCAGTACTCTTGGTGAGCAAAAACCACCCTGACATCTTCCCATGCCTGCACGAGTCCTCCTCTTCACAGCATCTATGCTGCGTGCGCCAACTGGTCTCCTTATGGCATCGATAATTTCCCCTTCGGTAACAGTTTCACAGCGACAGATGACGCGGCCGTATGCGGGGTTTTCCTTGATGAGCTTGCTGCGCTCTTCGTTACTCATTTCTCTAAACCGTACCTTCTTCGGTCTGTGCGGTATAAAATCTGCTTTTTCCTTTAGGGTTAAGCCCTCTTCCTGCAAGATGTCCTTTACCATGAGAGCTATGGCCGGTGCAGATGTTAAGCCTGGTGATTGAATGCCGCCCACGTTGATAAAGCCCTTCACCAGTTTAGAAGCCTCGATTATAAAATCATTGGTATTTGATACCGCTCTCAGGCCCGCAAACGAGGTTATTACATTTTTCAGAGGCAAATCCGGCACAAGTTTTTTTCCGCCCGCTATGATTTCTTCGATGCCCGGAACATTTACGCTGGTGTCATGTTTGTCTTCGATGTTATTTGAGTTAGGACCAATGAAAATATTGCCATCAACGGTGGGACATACCAGTATTCCCTTTGAAATCTTGGTTGGCGTTGGGAATATGGCCTTTTTTACCAAGTTCCCGAATTGCTTATCAAATATCAGGTATTCGCCCTTTCTTGGAGTTATTGAATACTCTTCTGCTCCAGCCATTTTTGATATTTCATCAGCGAATAGACCAGCAGCATTTATTACATATTTGGTCTGAATAGATCCTTTCGGGGTCTTCACTAAAAAGCTATTGTCTTCTAAAACCTCTATGTCCGTCACAGGTGCATTTAGCCAGAATTTAACACCGTTTTGATTGGCATTTTCAGCAAGAGCTATAACAAGTTCATATGGACATACCAGCCCACCTGTTGGAGCATCGAGGGCTCCTCGAACATTTGGGCTCAGATTTGGTTCTAAATCAAGCAATTCATCTTTTCCGATGATGCGAAGCTTTTCTACTCCGTTAATTCGCCCTCGCTCTAACAACTCTTCAAGGGCTTGTTCTTCTTCATCGGTTACCGCGACTACTAGAGAACCGTTCATAACAAAGGGAACATCAAGTTCCTCACACAAGGCAGGAAAAAGCCTATTGCCTATAACATTCAATTTAGCTTTCCAAGTACCAGGGGCTGCATCAAAGCCCGCATGGACTATGGCGCTGTTTGCTTTGCTTGTACCGCACGCCACATCCTCTTCTTTTTCCACTACGGTAATGCTCAAATCATACTTTGACAGTTCGCGAGCTATAGAGCAACCCGTTACGCCTGCTCCAATAATTACTATGTCTTCCATATTCTACCTCCCTAAAAATGGGAAAACCACACCTATATAAAGGTGTGGTTCTCCTTATTCTCCGCCACAGCTTTAAATGCTTAAGAAATTTTTTAAGCTTTTGCTTTGACAAGTATTATTTATCTTCCCAATCGAGAGCTCTTTCGACAGCTTTCTTCCAACCCTTATATAGGTTATCTCTTGTTTCACTGTCCATTTCCGGTTCAAAGGTCCTATCGATCTGCCACTTAGCTGCGATGTCATCTTTGTCTTTCCAGTATCCTACTGCAAGACCAGCCAGATATGCAGCACCTAAAGCGGTTGTTTCAATTACTTTCGGTCTGTCAACGGGTACGCCTAAGATGTCAGACTGGAATTGCATCAGGAAGTTGTTAGCAACTGCTCCGCCGTCTACCTTGAGGCTCTTCAGGGTTATGCCGGAGTCTTTCTGCATGGCTTCGAGAACGTCTCTTGTCTGATAGCAAATTGACTCAAGTGCAGCTCTGACGATATGTTCACGCTTTGCACCGCGGGTGAGGCCTACAATTGTGCCGCGAGCATACATATCCCAGTAAGGAGCACCTAGACCTACAAAGGCGGGTACCAGGTATACTCCGTTGTTGTCTTCTACTTTTGTTGCAAGCTCTTCACTCTGGGCTGCATTGTCGAGAATTCTGAGCTCATCTCTGAGCCACTGTACTACAGCACCAGCTATGAAGATACTGCCTTCAAGGGCATATTCTACTTTGCCATTTACACCCCATGCTATGGTGGTCAGCAGTCCGCTCTCGGAAGCGACAGCTTTTTCACCAGTGTTCATCAACATGAAGCATCCGGTTCCGTATGTGTTCTTCGCCATACCCGGGCTGTAGCAGGCCTGACCGAACAGTGCTGCTTGCTGGTCACCGGCGTCACCGGCAATCGGAACTTCGCCTCCGAATACTTCTGTGGTGGTGTATCCGTATACATGGCTTGAGGGCATTGGTTTCGGAAGCATTGCGCGAGGTATGTTGAGTTCTGCCAGTATTTCATCGTCCCAATCCAGCGTATGGATATTAAAGAGCATTGTTCTTGAGGCGTTACTGTAGTCGGTGACGTGAACCTTGCCACCGGTCAGGTTCCAAATGAGCCATGTGTCAACGTTACCGAATAGCAATTCGCCTTTTTCTGCTTTTTCCCTGGCACCTTCCACATTGTCGAGGATCCATTTTACTTTTGTGCCGGAGAAATAAGCGTCAATTACGAGACCGGTCTTTTCGCGGATTTTTTCGGTGAGCCCTTTTTCTTTCAGCTCGTCACAAATAGGAGCCGTTCTGCGGCACTGCCATACAATGGCATTGTAAACGGGTTTGCCGGTATTCTTATCCCATACAATGGTGGTTTCGCGCTGGTTGGTTATACCTATTGCTGCAATATCGCTTGGAGACAGACCGCTTTTTTCAAGAACTTCCTTGGCCACGCCAATCTGGCTTCCCCAAATTTCCATTGGGTCGTGTTCTACCCAGCCGGGCTTGGGGTAAATCTGGGTGAATTCGCGGTTGGTTACACCCTTAATGGTTCCGTTCTCATCAAAGATGATCCCCCTTGAACTGGTTGTCCCCTGGTCTAAAGCCATTACATACTTAGCCACTAAACATTCCTCCTTGTTTTTATAATATTATTTTAGATTTATGTGTGCGGTGCGGCCTAGGCCGCACCAAAATTTCCTAATGCGGCACTTTTGTTACTATTAACTTTTATATATTATTTTGCAGTCAGTAAGGATATTAATATTTTTCTGACAATCAAACATACAAGCAGTAGAGAATAAATCCGCCTAGAATTCCTCCAAGAATTGCATTAATAACCGTCCCTAAACCTTTGCCTACATCGTCACCGGATAGGGCTGAAGCTACAAACAAGCCAATAAATGCTGCCCAGGCCATGTCAATCCAAGCTGCTCCGGATTGATAGATTAGACCTACTCCGTGGTTGAGTGTCCATGTGGTACCGACTATAAACCCGGCAGCGATCCAACCGCCAATAGGTCCTAAATGTTCAACAAGTTTTCCCCAGCATAGTCTTATGAGAAATGGGAATATAAAACCACCAGCTATAGTCGCTATAATCTTTGGAAATGTCATTTATATACCTCCCCCTTATTTTTTCATGATAAGCCTACGCGGAAATGTCTTCTTTTGCTGAAACAGCGGCATCTCTTTCTGCCCACATTTTTTCAATGGCAACCGCTGTTACACCGGCAAGTACAGCACCAATAGCTACAAAAGCTAATGTAGGCAGTGAGTCGATTCCTGCTTGCGGACCATTGAGAAATACGTCCCTAAGAGTGCCCGTCACTGCAATACCGGCTGCCATGTCGACAAAGGCGCCTTCGTTAGCAACAAGTTCTAGGAAATGGTTCATAAACCACATTATTGAAATAATCGCAAGCCCGGCAAACCAGCCTCCAAAAATACCGTATGCCTCTGCAAAAGCCCCCCATACTGACATTACGAATATACCAGCAATAGCAAATCCAATAATAGAACCGATGTTTTTCACAAAATGTCACCTCCAAGTTATTTTGGTCCTAAGAAGTTGTAACCTATTAATAACTCAAGAGCCCTTTTGTGAACACCCCCCTCCTTTTTGGGCAAATTAAAAATCCTTCCAAGGCAAATAAAGACAACACAATAGTAGTGTACTTATTTACCCAGGAAGGACTTTCTCCACATCTCCAAGTCCTCAAAAGGTATGTTCCATATATTTTCATTTGACACCGAGATGGCTATGGCACCTTCTTGAAGTGCCGCCTTCACTTCACTTTCCTCTTCGATAAGGCCTCCGGCGATTATCGGGTAAGAAACCCTTTGGCAAATCCTTCTGATAACTTTCGGTATTACCGCCGGTAGGATTTCAATAGCATTGGGGGTTACATGCTTTACGGACTTAGTAGCGGTATCAATGGCGAGACTGTCAAGTACGAATATTCTTTGGATGGTGAAAAGGCCTTCAGCTTTTGCGCAACTAACGAGATTTGATCTAGTTGTAAGAATTCCATCCGGCTTAATCTCTTGGGCTATATATTTCATGCCCATACCATTTTTGCTAATGCCTTCAAGTAAATCGACATGTAGGAAAACTCTTTTGCCTGCGCTTTTAGCTCGATTTACAACATCCTTAATATTCAGTATATTGCCGGTCAGAATAAATATGCATCGAGATTTCTTGGATAGAGCTAAGTCGATTCTCTCGATATCTCGTATTGCCGGTATTACTGGTGACATGATCAAATCATTCAAAACATCATCCAAGGAATCACCTCTAGATTACACAGTAATACCTGCAAACACCCCATTATGTGTTTGTAAATATCCACTTTTATATTATTGCAAAATCTGTGCCAAATTGACAAATGCAGTTAATTGGGCATTTACAGGTTGCGGACATGGTAAAAAGTATCAGATATGATATGCGTTTTTGCAGTTATTTGATACTTTTTACCAATTGGTCATCTCTTTACCTTTTGGCCTAATTTGTTTTCCTTACCAGCAAGCAGCCTCTCTATGTTGTCCCTGTGGCGATATACGGCTATCGCTCCTATAATTAGGCCAACTATTATGTGTTTTGCCGGGTATTTAAATATTATAAGAAGTATAGGTAACAGAGTTGCTGTAGTAATTGAACCTAACGAAACGTAGCGGGATATGAATATAACTGAAATGCCAACTATTATAAGTATGGGAGCCACTTTCGGAAAGACGCCAATGACAACTCCTAAGCTAGTGGCTATGCCCTTGCCTCCCTTGAAGTTGAGAAAGATTGACCAGTCGTGACCTACGACTACCGCAATGGCAGCAAGCAGGGCCAGGTTTTCTCCACCTATAAGTCTGCCGATGGATACCGTTATTAGGCCTTTTAACAAATCTGCCACGAAAACTATAAGGGCTGGCTTTGCTCCTAGCACGCGAAGAACATTGGTGGAGCCGGGATTCCCACTACCGTATTGGCGGATATCGATGGAGTAAAATTTGCTGCAGATATAATACGCAAAGGAGATGGAACCTATCAGGTAACTTACTATAATATATACGATAGTTTTTATCAAGACGATTCTTCACCTTTCTGAAGAGATTTTTCACAATTTCTAATTCACTTAATATTATACACTTCATGTTGCATGAAGTCAATGATTTTTTTAAAAAAAGTTGGTACTTTTTTACCTTTCTCCCTGAAACAAAAAAGCCGCTGCATTGCGGCATGATGATTTTTACAAGTTCTACAATAGTTCTTTTATTTTTTCTATAGCATCTTTGATCGCCAAAAACAATGGCTTCTTTTCTATCCCCAAGAGGGTAATGTCATCGGTGTCTATAATCGGTATAAGAATCTTCTTGGCATTGCAGGAGGCTATGGCCGTTGCAATGCTTGGAGTTATCTCCCCCAACATGGAGTTGGGAATAATTATTCCCAGGGAACCAACTATGACATCTACCTTGTTTACGGCAAAAGTTATAGCGCTCTCTCCGGTAGCACCCTTGTTGGCCTTTTCCTTCATCATGTTGGAGGTTGCGGCTGAATTCGTCCCCAGGGCATAGATTTTAATGTCACTGGGGAGATCCTGCCTCAAAAGTGATATGATTTGACTGCCGATGCCTCCTCCCATGCCGTCTACTACTGCTATATTCATTTTGATTTCTCTCTCTCAAGTATTATTTTATGTTCAAGAAGTTTAATTTCTTTAATCACGGCATCTACAATCTTCTGTTCACCTAATAGGTCATACATAAACAATTTCCCATCTTGAGGTTCTATGTGGATTACATTGTCCATCAGCTTTTTTTCCTGGCCATCTTCCAGGATGTACACCTTAGATTCACACATTCTAGCACCTCCCTTACTTATATGTGTTTTTTGGCTTCAAGCAAGTAATCACTGGCGGCTTTAAGGGAGTCAGCTGCTTTTGTAATCATTTCATATACCTTGGCATTTCCAATTTTCTCTGCTTTCTCAGCCCATTCTCTGAAACCCTGTTCGTGGGAGTTGTTATGCTCAATCCAGTGGGCTAAAAGTATTCTCAAGGTCTCAACATCTTTTTCCTTACTTGCCCTGCCTCCGCATCCTCTGCAGCAATTGTGTTCGCTCATGATACTCCTCCTTCTATTTTATGATATCACATAAACACCCTGTGTAAAGCTAATTTCGTCTAGATGACAGAAACAATCATCCCTTAATTGTGTGGTTCCTTAGTACTGTCGTTATAATCGCAACTTGAATACTTGTGGCTGTAAAACCTATAAATTCATCGCCTTTTTTAAGCTGGGGAATAGACTGGTATCCGTATGAGGCAGAAAACAGGCGCTAATAAATTCTTCCATGTAAGCCGGGTCTGCGCTCAGTTCGATGTAAGTCATACTGTCGGCAATCTCCTTTACCTTTTCCCGAGCATCGTCACTTACAAGACATGCATATGCCCCGGTGAGGGAGCTGTTGCCGATAAACTCAAATTTTTCATGGGGTAAATCGGGCAACAGGCCGATAGTAATTGAATTGTTTATATCAAGGTTTTGCCCTATGCCTCCAGCGATGATGACCCTGTCAATATCGGAAACATCCATTCCTATGTTGTTCAGAAGGGTTTTTGCACCGGAATAGACGGCACCTTTGGCCCGGAGGAAATTGTCGATATCAATCTCATTTATTGTTATGTCTAGACCGTCCTTGGTTTCACTGCCGAAGGCTACTACGTATTCAAAACAGCCGAAATGCTGGTTGTACCTTATTCTGTCAGATTTTATGTTTTGATTTATTTTCCCCTTCATATCTATTATACCCTTTAAAAACATTTCGGCAATAAGGTCAATTATTCCAGAGCCGCATATGCCTTTGGGTTTTGTGTCTCCGATGACCCTGACAACGGGTCTTAAATTTTGCCTATCAATTCTTACCTCATCAATGGCACCGCTGGCTGCCCTCATGCCGCAGCTGATTTCGCCGCCCTCAAAGGCCGGTCCTGCCGAACAAGCACAGGTCAACATCCATTCCTTATTTCCCAGCACTATTTCTCCGTTGGTGCCCAAATCTATAAAGAGCACGGTCTCGTCACCGTTCCACAGACCCGATGCCAAAACTCCCGCAACTATATCGCCGCCCACATAGCTTGCCACATTGGGGAGAATAAATACCGGGGCATTTTTGTTTATACCAAGTGAAATGTCGCCAGCCTTCAATGCAGGTGCGTTTCTAAATGCCGGTATATAAGGTTCCAGCCGGATATTTTCCGCATAAACCCTCAGCAGCAGATGGGCCATGGTTGTATTACCTGCAAAGACCGAGAAAACTATTTCGTCTTGTGTAATTTCAAGCTCTTTTATCATTTCCCTGAGCAGCTGATTTACGGTGCCTTCAACTATGGCATGGTTGAGTTTCTCCAGTCCATTTTCCTTCGTGGAATAGATAATGCGGTTAATTATGTCGCCACCGTACTGCATCTGAAGGTTACCGCTGTTGGCAGATGATTTTATTTCTCCGGTCTCAATATCCACCAAGCAGGCTGCCACAGTAGTTGTGCCTACATCAACACAAAGTCCATAAGAAGAGGTCTTGCTTTCGGCAGACACATTAATGACATCGTATCCGCCTCCATTTTTCAAAAGTGTCAGGGTTATTCCGTAATCGGAATCCCTTAACAGCACAGGCAGCTTTCTCAGTGCATCTATGGTCCAATTTACCATTGTACATCCCAAAACGCTTTTCAGCTCTCGCTGTACCCTTTCCAGGTCGGGGATATTGTCATCTATTGTAGGCTCGGGGAGCTTGACAGGGACAATCTTAAAACTAGTTCCAACTTTAATACCTGAATCCTTTAGAATATCAATAGCCCTGTTGACTAATTTTGTGCTTGCTCTAGACGTTATATTTTCCACCATTATGTCGTTGACAACATCCACTTCCATAAGCTTAACGGTCATGTCTTCTTGGACCCAGGTAAGACAGGCAAGCCTCGTGCCTTGCTGGATTTCGTCTTCCGTGAGAATGGGAGTGTATTCATGCTTGTGTTGGCCCGATTTGACCGTTACCCGGCATTTGCCACAATGGCCTTTGCCTCCGCAAGGGGCGTCAAGAAATACACCGGCCTTTCGTGCCGCTTCCATTAAATTGGTGCCCTTGGCAACCTCAACAGCCTTACCTATGGGCAAAAAGGTAACTATACATTTATCCATATTGGTTATCACCCTATCTGTTTCTTCGAAATATACAATTTAAAGCTCCCATTTTATTAATACTACAAGCCACTTGTTAAAAGTGGCTTGTAGGGACTATTATTCCAGGGTTTTTTCGTAGTCACTGCTAGAAAGGAGATTTGCCTCTTCAGCAGGATCGCTTACTTTCACCTTAATTATCCAACCGTCTTCATAAGGTGAACTGTTTACCAGCTCAGGCTCATCATCGAGTGCTTCATTTACTTCGATAATCTCTCCGCTAATGGGTGCGTAAAGGTCTGAGGCAACTTTAGCCGATTCTATGCTGCCAAAGGGCTCACCCTGAGTGACTGTATCGCCAACTTCAGGCAAATCCACAAACAAAACTTCGCCCAGCTGGTCTTGGGCATAGTCAGTTATTCCGACTGTAGCAACATCGCCTTCAACTTTCGCCCATGTATGCTCTTGATGATATTTCAAATCTCCTGGAAATTCCATATGAAAACTCCTTCCCTTTTTTAGAACATTGGATCCATGGTTAGTGCAGGATGACCCACATTGGTCAAGAATTCCACAACTGTATCCGGGTCCGTTCCAACACTTTCATCTGCAATCATTTCATAGAAGTTTTCGATTCCTATTTCTTTGCCTCTCTCTATCAATTTTTCTTTAAGAGCTTCTTTTAATTCTTTAGGCATCCAGACTACCCGCTGCAAGCCACCATCAGCATATAAGAACTTTTTGCTGGTGATAAATTGTCTTCCGTGGCCCATAAATCCAGGTGTCTGAACTCCGCCACCGGTGGTTGAAGCCAATTCGCCAAAGGTCATTCCGAGAGGTGTCATGCCATGGTATTCACGGTTGACGATAATTACGCCATTAGCTTCCGGCATGATTCCACAGATGCATTCGAAACAGCCGCAGGAAGTCATGGGATCTTCCATAATGGTATAAATGTTTACCGATGTTGTAGCACCATTGGACTGTTCCGTTACTGCCTTGTCTACAGATGCCCAATGACCTTTTCTTTCATCAAGGCATTCGCCTTTAACTATGGGCTGACAAGGTCCTGTGGGATCTAGTTCGTGTGTAGCTTTTGCGTCAAGCCAGCTTACAGCACCGCAAAGGCCCAAGCGCTCCGGTGTTACGATACACACGTGAGCGGGTGCAAAGGATTGACACAGCAGGCAGGAGTAGAAAGTATCCACACTTTCGTCTGTAAGGCCAGCAAGTCTTGCATCTCGTGCGTTGTACCTTGGGCGTGCGACTTCATTGAGCAATTCTTCTACCTTTTCTTTGTCAGTGATAATTGTGACTTGCACCTTATCAACGATGCTGCCAAACTCATCTAACATCTTGGCATACATAACTTCACCGATATGTTTCAGCCTAAATCCTGCTTCATAGGAGGATTTGCTGATTCTCACCCAGGCGATATCTCTCTGGCCGATATGCATAACACCTTCGATATAGTTCATGAAGTAGTGGATTCTGCGTTCCATTACCGGTTCAAAGTCTTCCTGCATGTTCTTACCCGCTACCTCAACTAGTACGGCCAGGGGCAGTTTGCCACCTTCGGGTCCAAGTGTATCTACGTCAGGACCGATGAGTTCAATCTTATGATCTTCTACTTCCGACATTTCACGCATTTTGACTAATTCCCATGCTGTTGTACGGCCGCCACCAAATTCTGCAAACATATCGTCCTTGCGCACCCTTTCACCTTCGAAAGCAGGTGCAAATCCCACGGGAATTGGAATCTCGGTAACTTTTATCTTAATGCCGCGAGCCTCAAGGGATGATTGAACCAATTTGTCATAATCCTTTTGAACGATCAGGTTCATGGGAACTTCCTGTACATCCTGGTCAGTAAGTACGGGGAAGCCCAAGGCAATAGCACCGGCTCCTGCTGACACCACAAGTTCGCTTAGGGGTCCCAATGCATTCACGAAGGCAGGAACCCTTTCCTTGGTGTATTTTAACAGCTCCGCTAAATCTCCGGGCGTTACATTTCCGAAAATAAGGGCTGCTCTTATTGCAAATGATACAATGTGGATTACCGAAGTCACGTCGTATCCCAGGGGAACTACTCTAAAGTCAAGGCCTATCTTAACACCTGCTTCGATGGCCTGGTCGATAACCTTGCCAACCAAGGTCACCAGGATACCCTTGGATTGATAATCCTTGATAATCTTTGCTGCCTCTTCTGCAGTAGGTGCTTCACCGATCACAACAGCTACACCGGGAATATCGCCGGTTACCAGGGGCACACCCATTGAACGGATCACAGTATCCGGGATAAAACCTACGCATGGGTCCTCATATGGGGTTTTTCCTCCCACGTATTTGCAGACCTCTATAACTTCTGCTGCTACTGCTGTTGCAAGACCCGCGTTCAAGGCCTTTTCGAGATTTTGTTCCTTGACTATGAGGCTTTCAATTATTCCCAAAGCCCCTTTCAACTCTGCCAAGGTCCCGATTTTCTGTCCGGTAGCTGCGTAGATAACGGGAAGGCTATAAGCCGTATTTGGGAAAACAACTTTTTCTTCTTCGCCGTATTCCTTGATAGTATCTTCCACCAAGGATTTAGCGGCAGCTAGGGCTTGCTCGGAACCCGTGAAAATAATGTCAAACAATGTCATACATATCCCTCCAAGGACATTTATTTTTAGCTTTCAAGCTAATTACAATTCAAGGTACGAATCGGCATATAAGTATCTTTCTTTTATCAAATCGGCTGTCTTTATTACATCCATTACTAGCTTATCTAATGGATTGATTATAGCAGAAGTTAGACCACACTGGATGGCCATGGCACAGAAAGTGGCTTCAATCAAACCTCTAATTTCTTTGGGGCAACCGTTGGAAACATTGCTGAGGCCACCAGTGGTTTTAAGACCCATTTCCGAAATCTGCCTGACAGCTTCCAGCACTTCTTGCTGTTTGTCCTGCATACCCTTAACTACGACAAAGAGGGGGTCAAAGAGAATATTTTCCTGATCAAGACCTGCTTCCATGGCCCGCTCTAAAATTTCAGTGCAGTACATGATTCTCTCGTCATTATCTCTAGGTATGCCCTCTTTGGCGCAAAGGCCGATGACTATGGCATCGTATTCAGCGGCTAAATTTACCATGTCCAGCCTCGGACCTGCATCGGCAGAGTTGATTATGGGTTTGCCTGCTGTGCGATCGTAAACTTTGATCCCGGCTTCCAGGGCTTTCATGTTGGCAGTATCAAGGCACAGGGGTGTTTCCGGAAACTCATCCTGCAAAATCTTCACTACCCAGGGCATGAGTTCTTCTCCGTCCCTGTCTGCTGGCCCGATGTTTACATCCAGGTAGTTGGCACCTGCGTCAATCTGTTCCTTGGCCCGCTTTAAAATGGGCTCCGGATTTCTCTCCTCAAGGGCTTTTCTGATAGTTGGTGAAATAACGTGAATTCTCTCACCGATAGTTAAAAATCTTGCCATTTGCCTTCCTCCTAAATTGTTCTGTTTTTCCCGACCCGGTAAAGATAAGGGCACCATTCCCAATGCAAGACCTTGGCTCTCGTACACAACAAGGTACTTGCTTGAAAGAAATTCCTGCCCATATCTTCACCGGACAATCTTTCCACACAACGTAAAGGTACTATTTAAGATACGGCCTGTCGATAGTTCTTCAAGAAATTAGGTAAGGTGGCAGCTTCTTCGGTGCCAACCACAACTTTCCAGCCCGGCAGCTCATCTTCTATATCGGCTTTGAGCACGGCTACTTTGCCGGGGATTATAAGTTCTCTGGTCTTTAGTTTGTTTTCTACTTCAAATTCTTTTACCGCATTAGCTATTGATTTGCCGTTAAACTTGCCGGCAGCCCAAGCAGTAAGCACCGAGTATCCACCTGCATCGGGTATCAAGACCCAAGAAGGCACCTTCGACCTTTCAACTTCTCCCGAAACTATGAAATAGGTCAATGCAAAGTCAACAGTAACAAGAAGCGGTGATTCTTCATTGGCGTCACCTATCTTGTATATGCCCTGTTCTATCCGCATCGGTCTTTGAGGATCTGTAAAGATGTTTTGCCTGTGAGCGAACAGTGGCAATGCCATTGAGTAATCGATATCGCTTAAGACGATTATAGACGCATATTTTTGAACAAAGAGTGTCGCGCAGGCCAGCTGCATCATCTTATCTTCTGCCATATCGCAGACAAAGGCAACTGTGGGATATCCGAAGGTCCTGTCGCCGGACAAAAGGGCAGTCCTTCTTATGTTTACCATATCATCAAAGGCATTTTTCAAGTTGCGGCTGCCTGCATCCAGCAACAATTCCCTATAGCCGGTATTTTGAATCTTCTCTACCAGTTCATACAAGCTTTCTTTACCTGATGCGGTAACTCCGAGCAGCAGCTTCTTATCCTTTGCCAAGTTTACCATCGCCTCGTAGTTTTCCCCATTGGCACCATAGAGTATGGGACCTCTATCTGCACACTCATTTACTGCTGCGGCTGCAATCTCTGCATTTTCAGTGATGATCATGGGTACTACCTTGGGACAATTTTCCATGACTTTTTTAATGAGGCCGATAAATGCATCTTTGTCCTGGCTCTCGCACCTGAATGCAGCTATTTCCACGTACATTTCTTCGTTGATCCTGTTATAGTCTACGGCATTGATGTTATTGATCTTTTTATCAACTTCTTCAGGGCTCATTGTGTCTGAAAACATTACCGCAAATCTGGGGCGGTTGACAAAGGTTTTTTCATGCCTGAAAAGCACCGTCTCTCCGCCAAGAGCATATTCGAAATCTTTTGCACCGAATTTTACGGTTCTCATGGGAGGTGCTGTGGCTTCAGCAAGCTGTGCCTTGGCTTCATCCGACATGTAAGGGCACTTTTCCGCCTCCACGTTCCCCTGTGCCAGTTTCATGGCAAAGGCCAGGCAGGTGGGGAATCCGCACTCTTTACAGTTTTTCTTTGGCAGTAATTTATATATTTGCATGCCATTGAGGGCCATAATTCATCTCTCCTTTACTTATTCGGTCATCTGGTTTACAAAATTGCGAACTACTTCAACTGAACGGGGATGCCTGAGAATTACCGCATTGGCACCGGCTGCGAGAACTCCAACTGCAGTGGAAATCTCCATGCCGACGCCCCTGTCTTCCTGGCTGCCCCATTCGGGCGCATCGTCTTCCGTGGCGATAGATTCCTTTACCTTCCAGCTTTCAAAGGATACGGGTAAAATCATTGGCACCTGCAGGGTGCTGTCATTTTGCTGGAGAGCTGCGAGTCTTATCCTGTCCATAGTGGTAACTACGTACTCAAAGCCATATCCCACCGCCGAACATCCGGGATCCATGACCATTCTATCCGGCTGGATGCCAAGCTGGGTGATTAGTATGTTTAGCTGCTTTGCAAGGTTTAGGTCGACGGAGGATTCGGCAGCGACTATGTTGCCATAGGCAAGGCCAACCGCCGCTCCCACTTCTTTATAATTGGATTCTACAGCAGACAGGAATACGAAGTTTTTATTGGCCAATGCTTCAGCGACTTTTGTAAAGACTTTGGCGGTCTTTTCGCTGTTTTGACAGCCCGCAATAACCAGGGGTACATTGACATTGTCGGCTACATTTTTCGCAACCTCGGCGCATTCTTCCGGTGACCTATCAAGGCCGTCAGGATTTGCACCTTCAAACTTCAGGCATATAAAATCGGGATTGTAGTTTTCTATGCAAAACTTGGCCCATTTTACCGGGTCATCGACCACATCTTTGAAAATGTTTAGCACAGCTTCAGGCCAGGATTCTGGATATACATCCCATATTTCCATGCCGATGGCCGGTTTGTTTCCGATATCGCCGTCAAAGCTGTAAAAGGGAAGGACCGATTCGCCGCCTATTTTTAGGTCGGTTCCAATTGTAACTTCATTGATTTTGCCAGAATACTTTTGTGTTGGCATTTTATAAGCCATAGTATCTCCTCCAATTATTTATTGACATATGGGCTTTAAGCCTTTATATGGGAAATTAACACCTCGTCAAAAATTTGCCTTGCGGCATTTACTGCCACGGAGTCTTTGGGCAGCTTGACAAGGGGTATGCCCTTGTTGTCATACTCGAAGACTTTCGCGTCAAGGGGAACAGTGCCGGCTAATTTTAAGCCGTAGCCTTCTATAGCTGCCTTTATGTCATCGGACAGCCCTTCGTCAGGGACCCGGTTTACTATGAGGTAAAGTTCCTTCACATCTAGCTTTAATTCTTCGATGAGCTGCTTCACTCTAGCCGCCGCCTGGATTCCACGCTTGGAGCATTCGCTCACTGCAAACATTATGTCCACGTTCTTGGTGGTTCGCCGGCTCAGGTGCTCAAGGCCTGCTTCATTGTCGATGACTAATACTTTGTAGTTGTCTGAGAGCCTGTCGGTTGCTTCTCTCAAAATGCCGTTGGCAAAGCAGTAGCAACCTTCTCCTTCCGGCCTCCCCATGACCAATAAGTCAAATCCCTTGCCTTCAATTATGGCCTGCTGGAGTTTGTAATTAATATAGTCAGTTTTGCTCATGCCACCCGGCAAATTCCCGTCGCGATTCTTTATGCTCACATCTTCTCTGATATCTGCCAAGGTTATCTCGATGTCTTCACCTAAGACTTCATTTAAATTGGCATTGGGGTCTGCGTCAACCGCCAGGACCGGTGTTAAACTTTTTTCTACCAGGTAATCGATTAAAAAACCTGCCAGGGTGGTTTTGCCGGTTCCGCCTTTTCCGGCAACGGCTACAGTGTAAGCCATACTATCATCTCCTTATACTTTATGGGCTGATTTGCCGTTTACATCTTGAAGGGCTTCCATTACCGCTTCGCTTAATGTGGGATGTGAGTGAATGACTCTGCCGAGCTGCTCTGCTGTAAGTCCATATCTTACGCCTACTGCAAGTTCGTGGATGATATCCGTCGCATTGGGCCCGATGATTGAAGCTCCCAGTAATTTGTCTGTTTGCTCATCGACGATGACTTTAACCTTGCCGAAAAACTCTCCCATTGCCTGGGCTTTTCCGAGACCTCTAAAGGCAAAATCTCCTTTTTTAATGCTGTAACCCTTGGCAACTGCTTCTTCTTCAGTAAGCCCCACTCCCGATACCTCGGGGTCTGTAAACACTCCTCTAGGGACCGCAGAGTAATCCATTTGGATATTGTTTCCCATGATATTTTCCACAGCGCATTCTGCCTCGGCTGAGGCTAGGTGGGCAAGTTGTGCTCCTGGCACCACATCTCCGATTGCGTAAATTCCTTTCACATTTGTCTCCATATATTCATCGACAAGTATCCTGCCTCTATCAGTGGCAACTCCCAACTGCTCAAGGCCTATATCGGCAATATTGGCCTTGCGGCCGATAGCAACCAGCATTATATCTGCCTCGATTTCTTTCCCGTTATCGAGAATAGCCTTAACGCCGGTATCGGTTTTTTCGGCACTTTCAATCTTGGTCTTCAGCATTAGCTTTATCTTCTTGCGCTTCATCGCTTTTGCCATTTCACTGCCGATTTCCTTATCTTCCAGGGGCAGGGCATGATCCATCATTTCCACTATGGTAATGGAAGTGCCCAGGTTGTTGAAAAACATTGCAAATTCGCATCCGATAACCCCGGCTCCAACAATGATCATGCTCTTTGGAATCTGCCTCAAATTTAGCGCTTCATCACTTGTAATAACCCTTTCGCCATCATAGGGGAAGATGGGAATTTGGGCAGGTGATGAGCCGGTGGCAATAATTATGGCATCCGCTTCAACGTCCTCTTTGCTGCCATCTTCTTTAGTCACTTCAACTTTATTCCTGTCTGTTATTTTGCCTGTGCCTTTGACAAGCCTGACATTGTTTTTGTCGAGCAAAAACTCTATGCCCTGGACCAAGCGCTCCACTACTTTATCCTTCCGGTCCATTATGAAATCGATGTCGGGCCTGATATCACCATCTACTAAAATTCCAAAATCCTTGGCCTGTCTTATCTTTGTCAAAACATCGCTTGATGCAAGGAGCGCCTTTGTTGGAATACAGCCCCTATTAAGACAGGTCCCTCCTACCGTGTCCTTTTCAATTAGTGTAACCTGAGCTCCCATTTTTGCCGCTTTGATGGCCCCCACGTATCCACCGGGGCCAGCACCTAATATTGCTATTCTTTTAGTCACCACCAAGCCTCCTGTCATCTAGAATCCACACATGTCAAGAAGTGTGGGGACATTTTCCTCTGCCCCAATGGCCATGATGTGGACTCCGTCGCATATTTTCTCTTCTTTTATTTGTTCGATAAATTCAGCTGCGATATTTAGCCCTTCTTTTGTCTTGTCTTCAGCTTTTCTCATTCTCTCAATTATCTCATCAGGCACCTGGATACCCGGAACGTTGTTGTTCATATATTTTGCCATACCGGCAGATTTTAGCGGTATGACTCCTACCAGCACTTTGGTGTTTAGATCCTTTATTTCGTCCATGAAACTCCTAATGACATCTATATCATAAACAGCCTGGGTTTGGAAAAACTTCGCACCCGCCTGTATTTTTTTCTTCATCTTAATTATCTGCAGCTCTAAGGGATCGTATAAAGGTGTCACACTGGCTCCCAAGAAGTACTCGGGTGTCCCTGAAAGCTCATTGCCGTTTAAATCCTGTCCCTCCATAAGTTTTGTTGCCGCTTGAAGAATATTTACCGAATCCATGTCAAATACTCCGCGGGCATCCGGATGGTCCCCTATGCTGGGATGGTCTCCGGTCAGTGCCAATACATTTTTGATGCCCAAAGCTGCCGCTGAAAGCAGCTCGCCCTGAATAGCTATGCGGTTTCTGTCCCTGCCGGTAATCTGCATAATCGGTTCCAGGCCCTCATCCAGCAGCATTTTTGCTCCTCCCAGGGAAGAAGCCCTCACTACGGCACTTTGAAAATCCGTGACATTTACTCCATCTACCCTTCCCTTGACCGCCCTGGCACACTCCCTAATGTGGCCAAAGTCAATGCCTTTTGGTGGAGCCATTTCAGCAGTGATAACAAAGTCTCCTCTTGCCAATTTTTCCTTCAGATTCATCCGACCTTCCTCCTATCTACCGACGACATACTTTCTGGGATGTGCCGCCTTGCTGTAATCCTTGGGGCCCTTTATCTCCAGCAGTGTGTCAAGCATATCTTGTTCTTTCAGTCGGTTGTATATTAAAACCCATGCACAGTCATTGTCTGGATCCACCTCGCATTTGCCGTTTGTTGCTCCACCGCATGGGCCATTTAGCAAGCTCTTGGCGCACTTTGTTATGGGGCAAATGCCGGCAGTCCATCCAAGTTCGCACTGGCCGCAGGCTTTGCAAGCCTCGTGAAAATGGCCTATTCTCTCTACTTCACCTATGAACAGGGTGTCATTGGCAGGGTATACCGGGATTTTCGCAAAAGCTGCCACCGTCTGGGCACCGTCTCCGCAGGCCATGCATAAAACCGCATCGGCACTTGCTAGTTCGACCTTTTGTTTTTTGAGAGTTGCTCTAACCTGCAATCTGTGACAGGACGGGTCTAAAACTGTGGTTCCGGTTACGGTTTTGCCGTGTTCTTCAAGCTTGTTTTTCATTTCATCGATCTGCTGCTGGCCACCTGTCATACAGGATGTGGCACACAAGCTGCAACCCGTTATGAAAATTTTATCTTTACCCTTCAAAAAATTTAGTATTTCCTCAAAAGGTTTTTGTTTGGATATAATCATAAAATTTTCCTCCTATAGCCCCTCTTGTTGTTTAAATGCTTCGACTACGTGCTTGGCAAGTACCGTGGATGTTACAGAACCAACACCTCCGGGGACGGGAGTAATCTGGCCCGCGATTTCACTTACATCGTCAAAGTCCACATCGCCGCAGAGCTTCCCATTTTCATCAAAGTTAATTCCAACGTCTATTACAACTGCCCCTTCGCTAAGCATATCCCTTGTAACCATTCGAGCCTTTCCTGCCGCTGCAATGAGTATCTCGGCTCTCTTGGCTTCACCGGCCAGGTCTTTGGTCCTGGTGTGGCATACTGTCACGGTAGCATGGCGCTTGAGTAGCATCATCGCCAAAGGCCTGCCTACAACCATGCTCCTTCCAATAACCACTGCCCTTTTACCCTTGATTTCGATTCCGTAATGGTCTAAAATCTCAATTACCGCTTGAGGTGTACATGGAGGAAACCCATCGCTGTCGCCGCTCATCACTTTACTGACATTGATGGGATTAAAGCAGTCCACGTCCTTTTCAGGAGCTATTTTATACTTGACAACATCTTCCGAAATCTGCTCCGGAAGCGGCCTCATAATGATAATACCGTGTATCTTTGAATCATTGTTCAACCTGTCAAGGACTTCCAAAAACTCATCCTGACTGATTTCTTCAGGAAGTTTTTCCACATGACAGTCTATGCCGATATCGGTGCACCGCTTAACGGCACCTTTGATGTACGATGCTGAATCGGGCCGATCTCCTGCCATCACTATGCAAAGGCTGGGAGCCTTGCCTGATTCCTTGAGCTTTTCAACTTCGGCCACAAGCTTTTCCTTTAACGATGCCGCTACTTCTTTGCCGCTGAGTATTTTAGTCATTTGCCAAACCCCCTTAATTTTTAAGCCGTTCTTCAACTTTTGCGTAAGTTTCATCGACAATCTTGATGCCCTCTTCCACCAAGGCATCCATTTCCTCGCTGACCTTTGAGACAAAGCTCTCATCTTTGATTCCGTTCAAATTTATTATTACATTCAGCTTTCCGCTAATTAAGGCAGCTTTCAAACACAGCACTCCCACGCCCACGTCACTTAAAGCCATGATGGAACCTATTTCTCCAAGCCGTGCCTGAAGCTTAATAGCTTCCAAGGCCGCTTTGATAATGTCCATGGGCACGCTGCAGGCATGTTTTAACGCCTTTTCCATAGCCTCTTCCCGAGCAGCTTTTTCTTCATCCGTATTCTTTGGCATGCGGTATACCTTGGCCACTTCGCCAAAAACCTCGGCATCGCCGTCTACCATTGACAGTAAATCTTGCTGTAACTTTGTCGCCTTTTCCATGATCTCATAGACTTCTGCTTCCACGTCTTTATACTTCTTTTTACCAACAGTTAAGTTGCCTACCATGTTGCCTAAGGCCATGCCTATGGCACCAACTAAGGCCGCAGCGCCTCCTCCTCCGGGGACCGGTTCCTTAGAGGCCAAGACCTCTACAAAATCCTTACAGCTTTTTTCGATTAACACTGGCTTCCCTCCTCAGAGTTTTTTTGAGCATCCCTTGCCGCATATAAGTTGATGTATGCCGCTAAGTGCATAGGCGAGTCGTTTATATCAGGGTCCATTTGACTGCTAGAAAGGCAAGGATAGGTATGCCACAACTTGTTGGCCGTATCGACTATGTCTTCCTTATTTAACCCTATGAGCCCCGAAGCTACATGATAGGTAGCTCCGCAGGGAGATGAACATTTAACATCTACATCTCTTACATTCCCCTTGTTATCGGTTACAAGCCTGTATTGCGGTTTTCCTATCTTGAATTGATCTATGAAATTGTTTATATATTCAAACTTTCCTTTCGAAAGTGAACAGAATGGCCGAGGGAAAGCATATTCTAGTCCTTTTTCTTCACACAGGCCCTTTAATTTATCAACCAGGGATGTAGTCAGCCAAGCCGGGTCTTCCCGAGGAACTACCACCGCTTTGCAGCCGGCATCCGAAACTCGCTTTATGAGTTCAATGAGTATGTCCGGATGCACACCTACGGCTACGAACACATCATGAGTTGGGATAGGTTCCTTTACATATGATTCGGCATCATCAATAAGTTCAGGGAGGACAGAGGGAAAAAGCATGATGCCTGCTAAATATTCCGTATAATCCAGCGGGAATCTTTGCCTGAATTCAAAGCAGGATTTAGTGCACAAGTGGGGATTGTATTTAAAGTTTGTAAGATGGGGTAAGAACTTTCGGGCAGCGAATTCTCCTCCGTATTTGACCTGAAAGAAGCCTGGCAGGTCCGGTGTGTCTTTGCTGGCTGCAATGAAAAGTTTTAGATGTTCCACGGGAAGACCACCTTTAAGTCTGTTTTGATTTGCCGAATAAAGATCAATTTGAACATTTTTACCGATAGTGATTGTTAGGTCTTTCTCATAATTATATACATGTCTAGACAATCTATAATATAATAATATCTGTTTTTGGTCGTCATGTAAACCCATGAGCGGAATTACATGACGACCTTTTGTTGGAACTTTAATTTCTAAAATAGTCCTGTTATTCTTCCGTTTGCATCTACATCAATGTTTTCTGCTGCCGGGCGTTTTGGAAGGCCGGGCATTGTCATAATATCACCGGTAAGCACTACGGCAAAGCCGGCACCGGCGGATATTCTCACATTTCTTACATTTATCTTAAAGCCGGTGGGTCGACCCAACAGTTTGGGGTCATCGGTCAATGAATACTGGGTTTTTGCAACGCAGATGGGCACATTCCTGAATCCCAATTCTTCCAAGGTTTTTATTTCTTTCAATGCTGCGGGCGCAAATTCTACTCCGTCTGCGCCGTATATTTCCTTGGCAATGGTAATTATTTTATCTTTCAAACCCATGTCCAAGTCGTAGATGGGCCTATAGTTGTTTTTGCCTTCTTCGATGATTCTCACGACTTCTTTTGCAAGCTCAAGGCCACCTTCGCCGCCCTTTGCCCAAACTTCGGACAGCACGGCATTTACGCCTAAGCGCTTGCACTCTTCCTGAACAAGGGCAAGTTCTTTCTCGGTATCAGTCGGGAACTGGTTAATGGCTACAACTGCCGGAATGCCGAATTTTTCCGTTACGTTCTCCACGTGTTTCAATAGGTTTGGTAATCCCTTCTTTAGTGCATCCAGGTTTTCCTCATTTAGATTTTCTTTACTGACTCCTCCATTATATTTCAATGCGCGAATAGTTGCAACTATCACAACTGCATCCGGTTTCAGGTCTGCCATGCGACATTTTATATCCAAAAATTTTTCAGCACCTAAGTCTGCACCAAAACCTGCTTCCGTCACTACGTAATCCGCCAGCTTCATGGCCATTTTTGTGGCGATGATGCTGTTGCAGCCGTGAGCGATATTGGCAAAAGGCCCTCCGTGTACGAATGCCGGCGTTCCCTCTAGGGTCTGCACCAGGTTAGGCTTGAAGGCGTCTTTAAGCAGTGCCGCCATAGCGCCATGGGCTTTCAATTGCCCTGCTGTAACGGGTTTGCCGTCATACGTATAACCTACGATTATTCGTGCAAGGCGATTTTTCAAGTCTTCAATATCGCTGGCCAGGCAAAATACTGCCATTATTTCCGAAGCTACAGTTATGTCATACCCGTCTTCCCTGGGCACTCCGTTGGCTTTTCCGCCAAGGCCGTCTACCACGAACCTCAGCTGGCGGTCATTCATGTCCACACATCTCTTCCAGGTAATGCGGCGGGGATCGATGTTTAGCTCATTTCCCTGGTAAATGTGGTTGTCAACCATGGCCGCCAAGAGATTGTTGGCTGCACCTATAGCATGGAAATCCCCCGTAAAATGAAGGTTTATGTCTTCCATGGGAACTACCTGGGCATAGCCGCCCCCTGCTGCGCCGCCTTTTACTCCAAAGACGGGGCCAAGCGAAGGTTCTCTAAGGGCAATCATGGCATTTTTACCAAGCTTTCTTAATGCATCGCCTAAGCCGACGGTAGTGGTGGTTTTGCCTTCTCCGGCAGGTGTAGGATTGATAGCCGTCGTCAATATGAGCTTGGCATCTTGCTTGTCCTTGTACCGCTCTAGCAGGTTGTAGTCGATTTTGGCCTTGTATCTGCCGTAGTATTCCAGGTCGTCTTCAGTTAGGCCAATTTTAGCGGCTACATCCTTGATGTGCTCTAATTTAGCTTCTTGGGCAATTTCAATGTCGCTCTTAAAAGCCATTTTTCTTCCTCCCTTGAATATATTTGCTGTTTTTTAAAAGTAGCTCTGATAGAAGATGAGGGTGGATTTCTAAGGAGCTGATTTGCCATTCTTCTGTCCAGAGCTTTGTGCCAAAATCAATTGTCCAACAACTTCAGTATATTGTCCTTAATTGCTTCCACCTGTTGAGTATAAAGTATACATCTTTTAAAAGGAGTCTGGCCTTGCCTATCAGCTTCTATTAGTTCCGGATCATAGGAGAGAAAACCTAAAAGCTCAACATCTTCACAGGCTTTGATTAAAAACTCCCTTTCCTCTTGATTCCTGATCTTATTTCCTACAGCAAAAATTTTCGTGATTCCAAGGTCTCCAGCCAACTTTTTTATAGTTTTCAGGGTCTGGATGCTTCTTTGGCCGGGTTCTACAACTACAATGAAAGCATCGACACAGCCTGCAGTGGCTCTTCCCAGATGCTCGATTCCCGCTTCCATATCCATTATTAAAGCTTCCTGTGAATCTAATAGCAGGTGCTGGGTCAGTGCTCGCAAAAAGGCGTGCTCGGGGCATATACAGCCTGAACCTCCTGCTTTAACCGTGCCCATGACCAAAAGTTTTACTCCGTCGTGTTCGACACAGTACTTTTCAGGTATGTCGTCGACCTTTGGGTTCAACTTGAACATCTGGCCGGTCACTCCCGGTCGGGCTTCTGTTCTTTGTGCTATTAAGTCCTTTATTTCAGAGAGTGGAGTTATCGATGATATTTTTTCACCAGGCAAGCCTAGGGCCATGGAAAGATTCGCATCGGGGTCTGCATCAACGGCAAGCACTTTGTATCCATCTTTTGCTAGTACTTTGGAAAGGACTCCAGCAAAGGTGGTCTTGCCAACGCCACCTTTGCCGGTAATGGCTATTTTCATGGGCAACACATCCTTAATATCCTGGGGCTTGTTAAATTCCCAAGGCTTTTCGTTTTGTTTCAATATGCTCAATAATCTTTTTGGCGGCTTCTTTCGGGTCTGATTCTATGTCAAATTTTCCGCCATAGATAGCTTCTACATCCTCGGTGAGGAATTTGGTTAAGTTTTCAGAACCGGTCACCTGGGGCGCTACTCCTAACATGGTATATACGCCTGAAGCCACAACATATGTTCCGATAGATAAAGCTTTTTCTGACATCCATTCGGGAGCCGCTCCGGCAACGGGTAAATCATCTATGTCCACATCCATGAACTTTGCTACTTCTGAAAGCAGGAGTAGTATTCTGCTTATGTCAACACAAGAGCCCATGTGCAGCACCGGTGGAATTTTCACCAGTTCGCAGACGGTGGCAAGGCCTTGGCCGCACAGTTTTGCGGCTTCTTTTGTCATGAGGCCGGCTTTTATGCAGGCATAGGCACCGCATCCGGTGGTAACAACTAATACGTCATTTTTGATTAATTCTTTAGCAAGTTCTACATGGCCTTTATCGTGGGGAACCTTGTGATTGTTACAACCTACGATGGCTACTGCTCCGCGCAGTACTCCGGATTTGATGGCATCTACCAACGGTTTTACGGTTCCCTGAGGATGTGCAAAGCTGTTCGTGACACCATCCAAGGCGCTTATGATTGATTCATTGCTAAAGCCTACTAATCCTTTTGATTTTTCTTCCGGAATGAAGGTATTTCCTGTTCTGTTTTTGAAATTGAGCACTGCTTCCCGAACGATTTTTTTGGCTGATTCTATTGCTTTTGCTTCGTCAAACTGCATGTGTATGGCGCCCGGAATTTTGGCTTTAGGTGAAGTTGTAATGAGCTTTGTATGATAGCATTTTGCCACTTGTGACAAGGCGGGCATAATGCACTGAACATCGACTACCATGGCGTCTACGACACCTGTTACTATCGCTAACTCCTGCTGGAAGAAGTTGCCTGCCATGGGAACATTATGGCGCATGGCGATTTCATTACCCGTGCAACACATGCCTACCAGGTTTATCCCTTCCGCGTCCTGTTTTTTGGCAAGTTCTATTAATTCTTTGTCATTTACTGCAACAAGTATCGCCTCTGACAGTGTTGGCTCGTGGCCGTGGATTACTATGTTTACTTCATTTTCCTTGAGAACTCCGAGGTTTGCTTCGATTTCGTGAGGCTCGGGAACGCCGAAAATTATGTCGGATAGTTCCGTTCCAATCATGGAACCGCCCCATCCGTCACTTAGTGCAGCTCTCGTCGCCGCAGTCATGATGTTTCTATAATCGGCATCACAGCCGATGTGTGTTGAATGCAAAACTTCGACGATGTCTCTATCTATAGCTCGAGGCAGCACGTTCATTTTGTTCCAAATGTCCAGTCTGCCTTTTGTTGCCCTCTCAGTAAATCTAAGATGGCCGAAAGGTTTGCCGAATTCCTGGAGGGCAACTTCGGATACCTTTGCTGCGATATCTTCTATATCCAAATTTTCAGTTTCTATACCCCATTCTTTGGCTAGTGAAATGAGTTTTTCGGAATTCTTTACCTCGTAACCTGATTCGGGATTTTTCGCAGCATAGTGCAGGGCATGGGCAATATCTCGACCGTGGTCCGAGTGGGCCGCTGATCCTGCTGCTATAGCCCTGGCAAGGTTTCTGGCCGCTATGGTGTCTTCGTCAGCACCGCAAATGCCTTTCTTAGGACCGTCTTCGCTGACCTTTACTATGCGACAGGGGCCCATGGAGCAATTGGTACAGCACAATCCCATCTCTCCAAAGCCGCACTGGGGTTGCATGGCTTCAGCCCTATCCCAAACGGTCTCAATGTTTTCATTTTTCGCCTTTTCCATTAACTTGTAGTTTGCTGCATCACAGCTCAGACACTTGAAGTCTCCAGACATAAAATCACCTCATGTTTTTTATACTATCTTAACTTTTAATGCTCTTGTGGGACACGATAAGGCACACAGGGGTTCTTCTGAATGGGCACATCTGTCGCAGATGGTGGGAAATGTATGTAATTCTATAGCACCAAAAGGACATGCATCTTCGCACAGGCCGCAGCCGGTACATGACATCTCATCGACTAGAATAATTCCGCTTTCCTCGTCCTTTGACAGGGCTCCTGTCGGACATACACTAATACAGCGAGGATTTTTGCAGAGCATGCATTGTTCCAACTTCAATTTGCCGCCTTTGGTTTTTATTCTGATTCGAGAAATCTTGTTTTCCCTTATGGCGCCAGCTATACTTTTCGTCTTTGAATGAGCTGCCGCACAGGCCAGTTCGCAGGTCTTGCAACCAAGGCAAAGGTCTCTTTCAAAAAGAATCTTTACCATTTGAACTCCTCTTTTCTTTTTATAATTTTATGTTTGTTACTATTTTCACAATCCTAGTTAGATGATACTACATTGACAAATATTTGTCAATATGTTTAATAGGTAAAAACGATAATAAATAATTCAATTCAATAATAAAAAGGAAAGGTCTCTAAAGGTTCACCCTCAGGACCTTTCCCCGTATCTTTGAGAGCTTTAACCGCTTTAATTTTCAGCAACTGCCCTTAGCATCTTTATTTCCTTTTTGTAATTTTCAATACCACCTGGAGTCTCCAACAGAAAAGGCTTGTCCTGTAATTTGGGATGTGTTATGATTCTTTTTATTGCATCTAGTCCCAGCTCTCCCTCTCCCAGGCTTGCGTGCCTGTCCTTACGACTCCCCAAAGGAAACTTGCTGTCATTGAGATGGACTACCTTTAACTTGGAAAGCCCCAAGATTTTATCAAAATCAAAAAGCACCTCATCCAGGCTTTCAACTATGTCGTATCCGGCTCCTAGGACGTGGCAGGTGTCAAAACACACTCCAAAGGCATCGGGATTCCCTGTCAAATCCATGATTTCATACAATTGCTCGAAAGTATATCCCACTTCGCTGCCGGAACCTGACATTGTTTCAAGAAGCACCATCACTTTTTCACGACCACATGCAAATTCTTTTAAAGCGGAAGCTATTTTTCGTATCCCCCTATCCACGCCGGCACCTACGTGGCTGCCGGGATGGAGCACAATGTAGAGAGCTCCTACGACTTCCATCCGCTCCAAATCCTCCCTCAAGACCCTCATGCTAAATTCCCTTGCCTCTTTTTTCCCAGAGGCAAGATTTAATGTGTAAGGGGCGTGGGCTACTATGGGGCCAAAACTTGTTTCCTTTATAAGCGCTTTCATCTTCATTATGTCAGCAGCATCTAAGGCTTTGGCAGCACTGCCCCGGGGATTTCGAGTGAAAAACTGCATGGTGTTTGCCCCAATAGAAAGTGCCTCTTTTAAAGCGTGCTCATAGCCTTTTGAAATGGATATAAAAGCTCCAAGTAACATGTCAATAACTTCCACCCTTTAGTCTAATCGTTTAATTTTTTTACTGCTTGAAAGCCCTTTGTCTTCAAAAACCTCACATTGTGCTCAAAGTTCACTAAAGCATCAAAGGGGTCAATCAAGTCAAAGTTCAATTTGTCGAAGATGCTTTTGTCTATTTTTACCGATAAAGTCGTTATGTTCATAACCTGCCCCAAGCTGGTATCTACTACGCAGGTCAGGATGTTTATAGTCACTGATTGTAACGGCAAAAGGCCCAATATATTTCTGGCAATGCGCCACATGAGACTTGTTAGGTACAGTTTCGAAATAGCATGGTAGTCAGTCTTACTATATTTTCTAATAGAGAGCCTGCCGGTCTTAGTCAGGGTCTTATAGTGAGTTGGGATTACATCTTCCAGGTTGATATGACAGTCAATTATCATGGAGTCTGCATCGGGGATTTGAAAGCTAAAGGAGTTGACAAGGCCTGCCAGTTCACTGCAAAACTTTATGTCTTTTAGCAGGGTTCCGTAGGCTCTTGTATCGCGGTTCAATACCGATTCGGCTAGCCTCCTTTGTTTTTCCCAGGCCTCATACAGCTTCTTATCCTCTTCTACGGCTTTTATAACTTCTTCTTCGAGTTCTGCCCTTCGCTTCGCTTCCAAAGACTTAAAAACTCTTCCTAAAATACTAGGCTTAAAGCTTTCCAATTTCTCCAAAGCGGATAATTCATTTGGCCCCTTATCTCCCGCCTTAAAAGGGGGCGGCTCTTTTGCTATTGCTTCCCAGTCGTACTCATAATCACATTTTTCGTGAAGGGATGTTATGTATTCAAGAGCCTCCTCAAACTCTGCTACTTCCTGATAGGGGTCTGCACTATCGTCCCTGGCTGCAGATTTGCTGCCAAGCTTGCTGCCAACTTTGCTGCTTTTTGTGTAATAGATACCGGTACCCGGCACGCCGATGGATACGGTCCTCCTGCCGCTAGTGCTTATGGTGTGCCTCAAGCCCCTCGTGCCAAAGCTGATACTAGCGCTCTTTTTCCCTAGATTTAGCCTCACACCGGGAGCTAATTTTATGCTCTTTCTAAATCTAAAGCCCATAAGCAAAACCTCACTTTAACCCATCACTTTACTTTATTATAGCATATTCAAGCTCCCGGTCTAATTTCCGATAATTTGTCAATACGGCAGCTGTTTTGATATAATAGTCAAAAAGTTGAGGTGATTTTGATGAAGGTTGAATTCTTGGGTCACGCAGCTTTTTTAATAACGGAAGAGAGCTACACCCTCCTCTTTGACCCCTTTTTAACGGGAAATCCCCTGGCAGCAAAAAAGGCCGATGAAGTAAAAGTTACGCACATTTTTGTCTCCCACGCCCATTCTGACCATCTAGGCGATGCAATACAAATTGCCAAAAATAGTGATGCTACAGTATATGCCGTTTTTGAAGTGGCGCAAATCTTTGAAAAGGAAGGAATAAAGGTCCAGGCAGGCAACTTGGGCGGAAGGCTTCCGGCGGATTTTGGCAGCGTGAAGATTTTCCAGGCCTTCCACAGCAGCGGAGTGGCAGGGGGCAGTGCCTCTGGTTTTGTAGTAGAGTTAATAGGCAAAAAAATATACTTTGCAGGAGATACGGCCCTTTTTGGTGACATGAGTTTACTTGAAAGTGAAGAAATAGATTTAGCACTCTTGCCCATAGGCGATATCTACACCATGGGAATTGAAGATGCAGCCAAGGCAGTGGAAATGATCAAGCCCAAAAAGGTGATACCTATGCACTACAACACCTTCCCTGCCATACAAAGGGACCCCATGGAATTTAAAAAGCTGGTGGAGGCAAGAACCCAAACGGAAGTAATCATCCTAAAACCCGGCGAATCTGTAGAAATATAAGGAGAAGGGGCTTTTGCAAAAGAATGCAAGAGCCCCTTTTTTATTAATCTTCGAATTTTAATTTTAAAAACGACAGAACATGGTCACTGCCTTGGGAATCTTCTTTTTGCCAAGACATCCATGATTTCAGAATCAGTTACCTGAAAGAACTTGTAGTAAAACTGGCCAACGGAATAAAAGGGATCTTCCGATTTTACGCATATCAACTCATCCACTATTTTTTCCATCTTTACCCTGGTATCAGGCGCTATAACGGGCGTGGCTAAAATCAACTTTTTTGGCTTTAGGCCTTTCAAAAAATTTATTGCCGACATTACGGTATATCCGGTGGCTATACCATCATCAACAACAATAGCATTCTTGTCCGACAAACTTTCATACTCGTCCGTTCCCCTGTACTGTTTCAGCCTAGTTCTAGCCTCTTCAGCCTTACGCTTAGCCTCTATTTCAATATATGCCTCGGGTACGCGGAGCCTGAAGATAATATTGTGATTTAAAATCGTACCGCCCCTTGAATCTACTGCACCTATCGCCAGCTCTTCATTGTAGGGGGCTCCCAGCTTTCTTGTAACCACAATATCCATGGGAAGATTCAGCTGTTCACACACCACATCGGCAATGATGACACCACCTCTAGGGATGGCTAATACTATGCTAGCCGGATCATTTTTATATGTCTTTAACTTTTCAGCCAATTGCATTGCCGCATCCTGCCGATCCTGAAACATTAAAAGCCTCCTTTCAACAAAATATTAGTTTGCTTGGAAATCACGATATTAGATTCTGAATCGACAATTAATTCATTGTTTTAACTTTATTTTAACACACAATCTCGACTAATGAAATCATTTGACCTTCTGTATACCAGTGTCGGCATATTACGCCTGGTTTTATCCCCATACCTGTAATAATTAATCGTTAATAAAAAATGCTAGATTTAAAAGATTTTTATAGTTTTTTGACTGTTGGGAAATTGAAGACAAGATCATCAACGATGTTGACCTAAAAGAAGGCCTGGTGGAGATTTGGAACAACTAAAATATTAAAAGGTGAGCACATAAATAAGATATGAGACAGATATATAAAAAGAATGTGTAAAGGGTTGGATTGATTCAGCAAAAATACTATCAGCAACATAATGTTTGACTGTGTGTCAAAAAGTAGGAATCCGCTGTACAGCGGAGCAGATGATGATTGTCCCATACGGGTTATTACACTATATAGAAAGGTTGTCAGTGAGACACCAGGCAAACCGCAAGGTTGCCTTTTTATTTGCTACCAATATGTGTTATTGTTATAATAGATTTAGAGGAAAATTTTTACCTCATCATTTTACTGAGGTGAATCATATGATTGAAATGAAGGTCAAAACTGTAACTGTCGACATTGGCGGGAATTTTACAGTCCTGTTGGTTGACAAGGAGAAAGAAAAAATGGTGCTCCCTATAGTTATAGGTGGGCTGGAAGCTCACAACATAGTTATGCCCATTCAGGGAGTAGAACCACCCAGGCCAATGACTCCTGATCTTTTAAAAACAGCTATCGAAAAACTCGGCGGAGTTGTAGAAAAAGTTGTCATTACTAGTATAAAAGGTAATACTTATTATGCTGAAATTCACATAAACCAAAATGGCCAATCCATTGTGCTAGATTCCAGACCAAGCGATGCCATAGCCTTAGCAGTAAGATGTGATATTCCTATATTCATGAATAGATGGCTTGTAGAGTTCACCTATGACACGTCGGATATACAGTTATCATAGTATGTTAATATTATAGCAAAAATTCAAACACTTTATATGTAAAATAGAGACCTCCCTTAAAAGGCGAGGTCTCTATTTCAATTGGCAAAATGTATTAGTTTTGGTGTGCTCTGCTTTCTTTAAGGCAGGATATATATACTTCACCGCATTTATCTCCTTTGGCAATTTCGACTTCTTCATGCAGCGATTTTAGCTCATTTAATACGCGAAGCCCTAGCAGCAATGCAATTAAAAATGAGCAAAGATCCGATATGGGCTGGCTGATTTGAACACCAAGGAGGCCCAGCTTGCGAGGCAAAATCAAGATTGCCGGTAAGAAAAACAGGCCCTGCCGTGACATTGCAACAATTGAAGCCTCAAATGATCTGCCTATTGTTTGAAGCAGCATATTAGTCATTACAACCCATGAAGAAAGCGGGAACGCAATGCAATAATACCTAAAAGCGCGAGTTCCGATTGCTATAACCTCCAAATCTTCTTTTCGAAAGGCTGCCACTATATTAGATGAGAACACAAAACCGATTGCAGCCATGAACACCAAGAATGTCACCGAAACTTTAACGCTGAACCAGAAGGCACGCAGCACCCTATCATATCGTTTTGCCCCATAGTTAAACCCGCACACCGGCTGAAAGCCTTGGCCAAACCCAATCATTACCAATATCACAAATTGAAATACTCGTGTTACTATTGCCATCGCGGCAACAGCAGCATCACCGTAGACACCGGCACTGCGGTTCATGAAAATCATGGCAATACTCCCCAGTGTCTGGCGATAAAAAGACGGCATACCACCTTTCAGGATTTGTTTATAAACTTCCCATTTCGGGGTAAAGTTTCTAGAACTGATCTTTATATTTCCACCTCTTGACGAATTGTAATATAGAATGCTAAAACTGATAAATTGGCTAATAATTGTGGCTATAGCTGCACCGGCGGTACCCATATTGAGACCAAAGATGAATATAGGGTCTAATATAATGTTAATAATACCTCCCGTTGTTATTCCCTTCATCGCAAAGTATGCACTGCCTTGGAAGCGTAAGATATTGTTTAATACAAAAGATGCGGTCATGAAAGGTGCACCAAGCAGGATGAACTTTATATAAGCTTTTGCATAAGGAGCGATGGTTGGAGTAGCTCCGAGAGCGTACACAAGTGTGTCCAAGAAAATAAGGCCAATTACCGTTATTACTACGCCCAAAATAAGAGCAGTAAAAAAACCGGTAGCTGCAACTTGTGCAGCGTGCTCTCGCTTCTTTTGACCAAGGAGTCTTGAAATATAATTTCCCGAACCCATGCCGATGGTAAAGCCGACTGCCTGAATAATCGACATTAGGGAAAAAGCAACACCTACAGCACCTGAGGCACTGGTGCTTATTTTACTCACAAAAAAGGTGTCGGCCATATTGTATATTGAAGTAATCAGCATGCTTGTAATAGTAGGAATGGCTAGTGTAACAATCAGTTTCTCAACTGGAGTCTGTGTCATCATTTGAAATTTTTCGTCGGGAGTCATGTTGTTTTTCATGGATAACACTCTCTCTATAAATCAAGTTATACTTGCTAGATTTGCAGATACTAACATTATAACATGAATTAAGAATGATTCTCATATATCTTTTTTAAGCAGCTCGATAATATCCTTGGCCGTTGGAGGACAACCCGGTACATTTTGTTCAAAATATCTTGTGCAGGCTCCTACCCCGATACCTTTGCCCTCTACTCGCTTAAATCCCTGGCCAATACAAATCTTTCCTTTAAGTTTCCTTAAAAGACCCTGTTCATCGAGTCTTGCCAAGGCATGAATTAAGCTGCCATAGCAGGCAGAGCACGCATCCCTTTCCTCCACATACTTTGACAATCTTTCGACTGCACGGGAGCGTGGTATTTTCCTGGTATTAAAATCCTCATTTAGCTCGTATATTTGGTTGCTTGAAGCAAGGCAATTGCCCACACCTATTTCTTTAGCTATTTTTATATGCGTTATCTCCTCTGCATCATAGCCCATCAAATCTGCTACATATGAATCAATCAACACAGGGTCAAAACCAACTATGATCCTGTCCATCTGGACGGGGTTTCCCCCTTCTTCAAAGTCTAAATCGCCCATTAGGCCGTCAACGATTATTAAGTGGCTTTTGACCGCCTTATTGAGATATGCAATGGGTTTATGTAATCCCATGCTGTGAAATCTTCTCTTTTCACTATTGGGAATGCAGCCTTTTAAATTTTTTAATGCACATGTTATCTTGGTCTGACAATGGCCTTTTAAAACCGGCATGTTTATTAAATAATCTACTTTAAGCACCTGCTCACATACATTTATCTCCATTCCATCAACATAGCACGTCGTATAAGAGTCCTTTTGCAAATCAATGAGAGGAACATTATATTTTCTTGCAATTTGAGTGTATCCACACACTTCAAAGGCCCTTGAGGTTCTATCGCCCACCCAGGAACCCTCCATGATTATTATATTGTCAAAGCCCTTTGATTTTAAGTATTGAACGGTTCCCTCTACAAGTTCCGGCGATGTTGTGGCTCCGGATGTGGAGGGTTTGGCAACTACCAGGTTGGGCTTTATGGCTATGAGAGCATTTTTGTCTATATAGTCTTCTATATTTATTTTTGAAAGAACATCAAAAATCATCTTTTTAGCTTCATTGCCGTATATTATATTGATCTTGTCCCTATCCATTTCTTTCCCGCCTTAAACTTTTATGAAATGTTCAAACATATATAATTATAGCACTAGATAAAAGTAAAATAAAGTAAAAAGAAGCCCCCCGATAGCGCCATCAAAAGTGCTTTCGTGTCCCGAAGAACCTGCTTTTCCTCAAAAAAAAGCAAGACCTTCAAACTATGAAAGTCTTGCTTTACATATTATGCCCTCAGTTTCAACATACGAATGTTGCTACCTGATAAATGCGAAGTAAAGTATGAACAAGATTGTCAGAATGTACATGAGCCAGTGAATTTCTTTGCCTTTTCCTGTAAGGAACTTAATGGCTGTGTAAGCCACGAAGCCCAGAGCTAAACCATAGGAAATACTGTAGGTCATCGGCATGGCAATTGCTGTGATAAAGGCCGGAAAAGCTTCAGATATGTCACTAAAATCGATTTCATTTAAGCTGCTTGCCATAAATACCCCTACCATTATTAGCGCCGGGGCCACAGCTTCACCGGGAACCGCCAGTGCAATTGGTGACAAAATGACGCTTGCCACGAACATTAAAGATACAACAACAGCTGTGAGACCAGTCCTGCCACCTACGCTGACACCTGCAGCACTTTCAACGTAAGTTGTGGTGTTGCTGGTTCCAAGAAGTGAACCTACAACTGTTCCAAGGGAATCGGCAAACAGTGCTTTGTTGCCTCTCTTTAAGTTTCCGTGTTCGTCAATCATTCCGGTGCGGCTGGCAACACCTACGAATGTACCTATAGTGTCAAAAAGATCTGCGAAGAAGAGTGAAAATATGACCGGAAACATGGAGAATTTCAAGGCGCCTGCCAAGTCAAGTTTCAGTAATCCCGGTGCAAGGCTAGGAGGCGTTGAAATGATACTTGAGGGAATTTGGGTAATCCCCATAGGGATTCCTACAATCGATGTTATAACTATACTAATTAAAATTCCGCCTTTTATTCCTTTGGCTACGAGAACCGCCATAATGATGAGTCCGATGGTTGCAAGTAAGGTGCCCGGCTGGGTAAAATCGCCAAGATCTACTAAGGTAGCTTCATTGGCTACCACTATGCCGGAATTAACCAATCCTATAAAAGCGATAAATAATCCAATACCTGCTCCTACAGCATGTTTCATTGAAATTGGAATTGCTCTTATCAAAAGTTCCCTAAGACCCGTCAAGGTTACTATTACTGCAATGATACCGGATAAAAATACTGCTCCCAGTGCTGTCTGCCAGGAAAGGCCCATGCTGCCAACCATGACGTATGCGAAAAAGGCATTAAGTCCCATCCCGGGTGCCAATGCAAAGGGATAATTAGCATAAAGGCCCATAAAAAGTGTTGATATAGCCGCTGCCAGAGCAGTAGCCATAAAGACTGCTCCCCTATCCATTCCTGCATCTGCAAGTATGAGCGGGTTTACAAAGAGGATGTAAGCCATGGTCACAAACGTGGTAAGGCCTGCTAAGATTTCGGTTTTAACGTTTGTCCCATTTTCGGATAAGGCAAAAAAACCCTCGAGTCCGCTTTTAGGTGCGTTTGAAATTGTACTCTCCTCCTTCATGATGAAACCTCCTCTTTTTATTTTACCTTAAAATATATTATGTAATCCCCTAAAGGGGAAGAAATAATAAAATCCCCGCAAAAACGGGGAATGCATGAGTTCCCCTGTAGCCTGTGGTGTTTTACGGACACCTGGTAGAAACTTTCGAGCCATATTCCCGAAATTATACAGGGTTTTAAGAGTATCTGCTTGACTATAAAATATTTTAACCGAGAAAGCGCGCATTGTCAACACAAAAAGCGAACTATATGCTCAAATTTATAATTAAAGTTCGTTAATTGCAGGGGCGTGAATGCTTTAACTGCTTATGTATATTATTTTAGACAGATTTGGACTCGTAGATCAGTCTCCGATTATATTTTTATACACTTTTTATTTTCTAGCAGGACTTTTCGTTTTTTTGTCAAATTATATACACATAATATAATTAACACTTTCACATACGGAGGGGATAATAAATGAGAAAGTTTTTCACTGTTATATTAGCGGTGCTTCTGATTACAGCCCTTGTTACAGGGTGCGGTCAGAAAAAGCCTCAGGAACAAGCTCCGCAAGAACAAGCAGGTCCTGAAAGCGAAGCTGTATCTTACGAAGATGGTGTTTATTATGCTGAAGCTGCAGACTTTGACGACCACGGATGGAAGGCTATGGTTACAGTAATAGTGGAAGGCGGCAAAATTAGCAATGTCTTTTTTGATGAGATCAATAAAGAAGACATGCTGAAGAGCTTTGATCCAGAATACGCAGCCAATATGAAGGATAAATCCGGCGCAACACCGCTGGATGCATACAATAATTTACAGCAATCGCTGGTCTCAAAACAAAATCCCGACAACGTGGATGCGGTAACCGGTGCCACCCATAGCTCTGACACCTTCAAAGACCTTGCTAAAAAAGCCCTTGAGGCTTCGCCGGTAGAAGCCTCAGGAGCTTATAAAAACGGCTTATACAAGGCAGCCGATAAAGATTTTGACGACCACGGCTGGAAAGGAATGGCGGCAGTCTTGATTAGGGATGGTAAAATAGCCATTGCCGCTTATGACGAAATAAATAAAGACGGTGTTTACAAGAGCACCGATGCAGACTATGCCAATAACATGAAAGCACAATCCGGCGTAACTCCTGCAGAAGCCATTGATACCTTGACAAAATCAGTAATTGATAAACAGGCCGCCGACGTTGATTCAGTCACCGGAGCCACCGGAACTGCCGAAAGATTTAAGGCACTGATGCAGGAGGCTCTTTCCCTTGCGAAATAAATACTGCTTATTTTAACTTTGAAACTTCGGGCTTTTGCCCGAAGTTTTTTCTATGTTATAATCAAGAAAATGCTTGCCCTTTTTTCGGGAGGTAGGACCATGAGAATATATTTGACCCAAACTTCCAACATAAATAGCACCATCACATCTCAAGAAGTAACAAGCGCTTACGTAACACAGAAGCTGGACAACGGTTATATGGTAAATATAGGCGGCTCTGAAGTCTTTGCCTACTCTTCGCTAGACTTTAAGGCGGGCGACTTTCTAAAATTAAAAAGAGTAGAATCATCAACATCCCAAATTATTTTTAAAGTGGTTGACCACGAGTCAGAAGCGCAGGTTTTACCAAAAGCCTTGACGAGCTTTGATATATCCCATACCCGAGAAACTCAAGTCGCATTCAATCTTTTGTCAGAGCTTAATTTACCCATAACAGAAGAACGTGTTGCATTTATTGCCGAGCTCCTATATCACTTGACAAATGAGGAAAAAGCCGAGCCTTCTATGCCTTTGTCAAAGGAGCAACCCTTCGAAGCCTTAGTTTCTACTTTTCATAAAGCTATTGCCGACTATATTGATAATGGCTTTATTCTATCGGATAACCAGCTCCTTGAGCTTCTCGAAAATTTTGCTGCTGTTGACAAAAATAAGGTATTTACTTTCAGCAAAGCTCTGCCCCATAAGAGGACAAAAGAAGCAGTCCTGAAAGAGCAGCTGGCTCTAAAAGCGATTAACCTCCTGCACAGCAAAGATTCTGCAAGCAACATTTACTTTTTTGCATTGCCCTTACCTATTTACCAAAACGTTTACTTAAAGGTATCCAAGCACTCCTCAAAAGACGATAAAGAAACTTCCAGTTTAAGTTTTATCATTAATACAAAAAATCTGGGAGCAATACTTGTGGAACTCATGTACGCAGACGGAAAAATAACCGCATCATCTACCTTTGAAGATAAAAAGGCAATGAATGCGGTTAAGCAGTTTTTAAATGAGAATAGGGATATCCCGAATGTCATCAAAGCCATGAAGCTAAAGGTGGGGAGGATCACCATAAGAGACTTCTTTTTTGGGGATATAAAAAAGCAGCCGATAACTACGGGTATAAATATAAAGGTTTAATCATAAGGTCGGTGATAACATGAATGAAAAATCAAGCTCAAAAAGTAAAAAGGCTGTTGCCTTGAGATACGACAGCGCCAAAGACACGGCTCCAAAAATCGTTGCTTCCGGAAAAGGCCTACTGGCAGAAAAAATCCTTGAGCTTGCCCGGAAGGAAAACATACCCGTATATAAGGATCCCCATCTGGTAGAAGCCTTGATTCAGCTTGACATCAACGTGGAAATACCCTCTGAACTATACAGGGCCGTAGCCGAGATCCTGGCCTTTATTTACACTGTTGATGCCGCAAACAATCCTGGTGGAAAATTCTACGATGAGAATAGTTAGTAAGTAAATACTTTTAATCCTGATTTTTTTAAACTGTGCATTTCTCATTAAATCTCCTCTTTAGGTTTAAAAATACCAAAATATTTACTAATTTTTATTCCTCCTATTCTATTTGGTATAATTTTCCCATTTTCTAGACAGAAAAAAGTCAATCCGGGTCGCTGCACAAAGTAAACATGATTATCACTGACATATTCTGCAGAAAAAGAAACACTATCTGCTGTAAAATACGGTTTACCAGCAAATTCTCCACTGTAAAAATGATGTGTATGGCCATTGAAAACCGCTATAATATTACTATCTCTTACTAGCTGAATGAACTTTTCAGGGTACTGTGCCCTGGGCATTGAAAATTGGCTGTCCAACAGATGATGATGTGTAAGCAGAATTGTAGGTTCATTTTTTGAATCTTGTATTGCCTCTTCTAGCCAATCACAGTCAGCTTCTGTTATCATGCCATCTGGATGTTTTTCTGAGGAGCTGTCAAGGGAAATTATATTTATTCCTGCCTCATTGACAAGTACATGGTATGAACTCTCATTTATACCTACACTTCCAAGCCAGCCTTTATTAAACTCTTTGATATTATCATGATTTCCTAAGGTTACTATTATAGGTATATTGCCGAATATCTCCCTAAGATGCATTTTCAAATGTTTATAATCCTCGTCATTACCATTTTCTGTAAGATCCCCGCTTATGAGCACAAAGTCGATATCAGTGACATTGACTTCCTTAACAAGACTTCTGATCTGTTCTACAGGCGGTGTTAACTCTTTGAATATCTCTGCATAAAAGCTATTACATTTAGTATAATCAATTAGGTAATGGATATCAGACAAGTGTAAAAAACAGCGCTTCATACCTTCACCTCTCGCCCAATGAGTTTTAAAAATTTCTCCACGGAGGTATTTGCTACAAGCTCTTTGGGAAAACTTATTTCCTCAAGAATTTTAATGGCACAATCAAAGTTACCAACAGCATTTGCAAAATGTGCATCAGAGCCGACAGCAATCGGAACACCGTATTTTTCACAAAGCTGTAGCATTTCCATGAGATTTTCTCGCACATTTAGGCGGTAGTATGCTGTCTTGAGGGATGAGTTGTTTACTTCCAACATCGTGCCCGTCTCTCTTGCATGCTTTACTAACTCGACATAATCTACGGGAATATTGCCATCTTCAGGATGACCTATAATCTTAACATAGGGGTTGTCCATCGCTCCTAACATGGCTCTGGTATTTTGGTTTTTCGAACCTGCTTTTAAAAGAACTGTATGGAAGCTCGCTATGCAAAAGTCCAAGTTTTCAAGTATCTGTTCATCTAAGTCTACTCTACCTTCATAGTCGCAAATATTAAGTTCAGCTCCGTAGAGCATTTTTACACCGTATAGCTCCCTATCCAAGACATGTAAATTTTTAAAATATAAAACATGGGGTGCATCTTCTAATGCAGGTGCATGATCCGTTATCCCAAGGACCTTAATACCTCGCTTTGCAGCAGCTTGCGCATTTTCTAGTATCGTTGAATACGCATGTGCGCTTGCTATCGTGTGTGTATGGGGATCAACTAGAAGCCGCATCTTTATTAAACACCTCCAGCATCTTTTTTTGTTTTGCATATCTCTTTTGAACAGTGAAAACTATAAGAGCTAAGATGGTTGCCACATAAGGAATAGAAGATGTTATCTGAGTTTTAAGGGAGGTGTTTTGTAAAAAATTCCCAAGAGCTTGGCAGCATCCGAAAAACAAACTGGCGAAAAGGACTCCAATGGGATGGGATTTCCCCAGATGATTTGCAGCCATTGCTATGTAACCGCGTCCAGCAGTAATATTTTCAATAAATAATCTCACCGAACCCATCGACAACAAACATCCCGCAAAACCACACAGTATTCCCGAAAAACTAATAGTTAAAAATTGATACTTTTCGACTGGTGTCCCCAGGCTGCGCGCAGCTTCACTGTTGATACCAATAGCTCTGATTCGGTACCCTATAACCGTTTTGTAAAAAAATAAATATACAAGTATTGCGATTACAAAAGACATATAATCAAGTAATGTCAGTCCTGAAAAAATAGTTGACAAAACTGCAGTTTTTTCAATAAAAGGGAGGCGTATTTTAGGTATTCCAACCAAGCTGGGATGAGTAAAAACACCTCTTGTATTGAAAATAATATATAACAAGTAAGTTGTTGCTCCGGCTACGGTGTTATTAATCGCAAGACCAACAACAACAGGAGATGCTTTAAGTTTCAGCACAAAAAAACCTACACAGGCCGATACCAAAACACTAGCCATCACACCAGCTAATATTGATAACACAACACTTTTGGTAAAATAATTTACCACTATACTAAAAAAAGCACTTACAAGCATTGCTCCTTCCATGGATAGGTTGAAAATATCCGCTTTAGCGCAAATAGCCGCTGCCAGAGAGGCATAAAGCAAGGGTGACATCATTCGAATAGTGGAATTAATGATTGTAGCGATATAGTCTATGCTAAACAACATCAGCTCCATCCTCCTTTTGAGCCCTGAGACGACCAAATCTAAAATCAACGACAAGTTTTGCAGTAACAAACATGGTCAAAACACCTTCAATTATGTCAGATATTTCGCTGGGTATTCCATGTCTCAATTCAATGGAACCGCCTCCAGTTGTCAGGCCGGCAAGGAAAACTGAACTGACAAAAACTCCCACTGGATGATTTGAAGCCATAAGGGATGCGATTATGCCGCTCCACGCGTATCCACCGGATGTGATCATCCCATCCACATATCTAAACCTGGTACCAAGGGATTCGCAAGCCCCTCCAAGGCCTGCTAGGGCGCCGCTTATCATTAAAACCAAATACATGGTTTTTAAACTGTCAATGCCCCCATAATCAGCAAATCTGGGATTTAAACCACTCATCTTGGCTTCGTATCCAAAGCTGGTGCGCTTCATCATAAATAGCACCAGGAGGGTACATGCTATTGCAATTATAAATCCATAGTGCAACGTATATCTAGGAAATATCCGAGGCAAAGTACCATCTATAATTTTTTGGGTTTGTACTGCCAGTCTGTCTACAGCCAAGGGGTCTCGAAAATCGTATGTAGTCAAGTAAGATGCTATATTATCTGCGATATAATTCATCATCAGGGTGACTATGAGCAGATAAACTTCAAACTTGGCGCTGATATAAGCAGCAATAAGAGAATAAATGATGCCAGCTAGCATTCCTGCGGAGAGAGAAACAATGATTATTACAATTGAAGGACCAGAAATAGATACTGCTGTAATAGCTGCTGTGAATGCTCCAAGTATCATTTGACCTGATGCCCCCATGCTGGAATATCCTGAACCCCATGCCAAAGCAGCGGAAAGGCCTGCAAAAATAATAGGTGTGGCACGGGTTAATGTTACAGTAATAGCGTGCATTGAGCCGAATCCGCCGACTATCAGCCCTTTTATGGCAGCAAAGGGATCTCCGCCGGAAAGGGCGATTATTATCCCTCCCACAATTAGGCCGAGGGTGATAGATATGAAAGGAAGTTTTACAGATTCAATCAGGTTTTTTTGCACATAATAGATAAAATTGATTTTTTTAACCTCCATTATGCAGTCTTACCCCCTAACATTAAAAAGCCAAGCTTGCGACTGTCCAGGTTTTTATTTGTAAATTCGTGTTCAATTCTACCTTCGTATATGACATATATCCTGTCGCTTAGTTTTAATATTTCGCTAAGTTCTGAAGAAATCAGTAAAATTCCACCTCCATTATTCCTCTTTTCGATCAATTTCTCGTGAATAAATTCCATAGCACCAACGTCTATACCGCGAGTAGGCTCACAAGCAACCAGAAAAGGTGTTTTCTTTTCAATTTCCCTGGCAACTATAAGCTTTTGTGCATTCCCCCCAGAAAGCTCTTTCATCTTTTGTGCCAGAAAACTTACTTTTACCCCATAGTTTTCAACAATTCTATAGACATGTTTTCTTATCTCTCTGAAATTAAGGAGGCCTTTTTTTGAGAACCGCTCTGTGTTTTCATCACCCATTAAAACATTTTCAGCTATAGTTGCTTCTTTTGCGCTTCCCCAATAATATCTATCCTCAGGAATATGGGCAAGGCCTGCTTTTCTGATAAATCCTACACCTTTATTTGTCACATTGATTCCACAGACTTCTATTTTACCTGTATAATCAGTGTCAAGACCGGTAATACACTTTATTAGCTCACTTTGGCCGTTGCCTGATACTCCCGCAATCCCTACTATCTCCCCTCCCCTAACTGATATATTAATGTTGCCTAGCAATTTCTTGCCGGATTCATCTACCTTAGACAAATTTTTTACAGATAATACCTCTTTGCAAGGCTCTAAATCCTTAATAACGGGAGATGTAGTTTGACGGCCTATCATAAAGTAAGATAATTCCTCTATTGAGGTCTCTTCTCTACGTTTTTCTGCAACTACTTCTCCATCTCTCATAACCACAATGCGATCAGCCACTTCCATAACTTCTCCTAGCTTATGTGTGATAAGTATTATACTCTTTCCCATATTTGACAGGCGTTTCATTGTCTTTAATAATTCGTCTACCTCAATTGGGGTTAATACAGAAGAAGGTTCATCAAAGATGAGAATGTCTGCATTCTGATGAAGTATTTTGAGAATCTCAATTCGCTGTTGAACGCCAACAGGACAGTCTTTAACTAATTTATCTGGATCGACTTCTAGCATATAGCGTTTAGACAATTCCCGCACCTTTTTTCTGTTGGCATCTATATCTAGAAAAACACCTTTGGAGATTTCGTTGTTGTATATGATATTTTCGGTAACGGTCATAGTATCAAAAAGCATAAAGTGCTGCTGTACCATTCCTATCCCTTGTTTCATGGCATCGGATGGATTTCTAAAAACCTGTTTTTTACCGTTGATATATATTTCTCCGCTGTTGGGCCGTTCTAAGCCATACAATATTTTCATCAATGTTGATTTACCTGCACCGTTTTCCCCCACAATGGCAAGTATTTCTCCCTTTTCTAAGGTTATACTGACATTTTTGTTGGCTACGACTCGATCATAGACTTTAACTATGTTTTTCATCTCTAATATCAAAAAGACCACCTCTTTACCTTTTCCTTCAAAGGCTTTCCTTTCTAAAATGCGGACGAACCCATAATAGGCTCGTCCGCATTTTCAATTAAAATATATGCTTCCCCAACACAGATTATTGCTCCAGCGGAACTTCTATCACTATCTCTCCCCTGATGATTGCTTCTGCTGCTTTACGGCCTGCCTCCACAACTCCTTCATGCATTATTTCATCATTCCAGTAATTGGCACTATCAGTAGTAATATTTACGACCCCGAAGGCGCCCTCTTTGATGCCTAATATCTGTGCTCCTCCCTTGTGGTTTCCATTGAGGAAATCTTCTATGATTAGAGTCGTGCAGACACCGGTGTCTTTGATCAAACCACCTAATATATAGGGATTGTCCGGTGTCGTCTGGTCCACACTTAATCCAGATGTATATATGGGAGTTCCTTTGGCTGCTAAATCCAGACATGCCTGGAATATACCGTGGTTTGCACTGGAAGAGACGTTGCCAAATATAAATTTGCACCCTGCTGCTTGTTGCTGAATTGCCATTTCATATGCGATGCTTGTATCATCATAGGAATTCGTAAAATTATGTATAAACTCGGCATCAGGTATTACTGACTTTACACCTTCCATAAAACCGTATCTGTACTCATAATTTGACTGCTGCTGAAAGTTATTTACACATCCGAACAATTTCTCATCAGAAAAAGCTGTCCCGATCATCACACCATAAACGTAACTACCATCGGCAGTGTTGAAGGCTATACTCTTGATCCGTTCATTAGATGCAATAGTATCAATTACGGCAAATTCTGTACCAGGAAACTCATCGGCAAGGGCAGAGAAAGGTTCGGCAGCATACCATCCAACTCCTATGATTAAATCATAACCCTCAACACAGGCAGCTCTCGTTTTCTCTGACCAGTCAGCAGTGTCCGAACATTCAATTGATATAGCCTGAAAACCGTATTTCTCTGCAGCTTCCATAAATGCATTGTAAGCTTGAAGAATAAACTGCTCAGTTCCAATTGTTTGTGAAACCAGTGCAATCTTAATGCCCGCATACGGATTGTCATTGCCTGTTTCTGTTTCTGATGCAGTTTCTCCTGATCCTCCGCAGGCAGTCATTGTAAATAATAATAAGACTGTCATAAAAACCGCAAATAATCTTTTCACTTTTTCCCTCCTCATCAGTGGAAAAAATTATTCTCACATTATGTATACCATAAAATATATTTTTGTAATATGACATGAGTCACTTTTTGATTAATTGTGCTATGTATAACTACTCCGTCTTATTTGATTTGAATATTTTTTCTGTAATATTTTTAATTAGCAATTATCACCCATAATATCTATATGGTTCAGATGCTATTTCTCTCAGTTTTTTTTCATCTACCACTAAATATTTCTGCTTCTCTTTTTTTAGCATACCCCTGTCGCAAAAGTCCTTCATCATGCGGAGAAGGTGACGATAGCTTGTTGCTATCAGTTCCGAACATTCAAGCAGGCTACTCTGAAAAATACCGTCCTCTGTATTTTGTAATATAAAAGAGGCAAGCCGTGTTTCCAGGGGCATAAACATCAAAACCGCCATGTTGTTGTCCAAGGTCTTTACTATGCTGCACAAAAGCTTGCAGATATAGCGCAAAAATGAGTTGTCGTTTAGCAAAATGTGGCGATGTTTTTCAAGGTTTATTCCAAAGCAGTAACATTTTTCCACTGCCTGAACGCTGGTATCAGGTTTTTTCCCCCATAACAATGATACTTCCCCAATAACGCGAAAACGTTGATAGTAACCAAAAGGAACAATATTTCCTGAAAGATTAGTGCTAAATACTTTTACTCTGCCGCTTGCAAGGAAGTATAAATATTCAGAATACTCTCCTTGGTGAATCAGGTATTCGCCTTCTTTAAAAAGAAATAACTCAACAATTTCGGAAATATCTAGAGAGAAAATGCCAGATATTCTTGTCTCTTTCAGAAGCTTTTTTAACAACTGATCATCATTTATGGATTTCAAATATATTTCCCTCCAAACCGATGCAGGTTAAACTATTTTCTCTTTTCACTGCTGGCCTGCACATTTGCAAAGTTTCCTCAATTAACAACGTAATCATCTAAATTAATAGTAAATGATAAAACAAAATGTATCAAGTTTTCATGTTCTGAATGATAATGTCAATTTGTTGTAGGATAATTAAACTTAAAGGTATCCCCATCTTTTTGATACNNAAAAGTGAGGATCTCTTGTTTTTTTATCCTTAAAATGTCCTACAATTATTTTACACTATGTGTTCTGAATTTACGTACAAAATTAAAAAGGATAAGTGTCATCGGAGCCAAATTTCTCTGCCCCGCCTTATCCTTTTTTTATTATACTGAATTAATATACTAGCTTTTATAAAGGGTGCGGCTGGTTAATCAAATTCGGTTGTAATATCATACATTCCATCAAACTCCAGGAATTTTTGCCTGATTTTTTCAAACTCCAGCTGATTTATCTTTTGTATCATCAATGTTATCAGCAGCTTGTTCTTTTCAATGTTTTCAAGTTTAACATCTTTGATGCTGATATCCATCTCTCCTAAGACCGAACCTATTCTGCCCAATTGGCCGGGTGAGTCTTCTACGACCAATTTTAAGGGCTGTAAATGGCGTTTTTTCAATATGGCTGCGTCTAACCTATTAAATGTTATGAGAGTCAGCAGAATTAAAAAAGTCGCAAGGATTGCGCCGTAGTAAAATCCCACGCCGACGGCCAGGCCAATGGCCGCCACAGTCCACAGGCTGGCAGCTGTAGTCAAACCTTTTACATTAGCACCTTCTATGATAATGGTGCCTGCTCCGAGAAAACCTATGCCGCTAATAACCTGGGCAGGTATCCTGCCGGGGTCAACATTGGTTTTTCCGCTGTATTCACTGAAAATAAAAAGAGAAACCAGCATTATTATAGTAGAGCCGAGACACACCAGTATATGTGTCCTGAAACCTGCCGGCTTGTTTATGGTTTCCCTTTCCAAACCGATAACTCCACCTAGAATGATGGAAAGCGCCAATCTCAATGTTAGCTCAAGATAGCTGAGAGGCATGACATCACCTCTTCTGTTTTTTATAATTTATTCATATCCCACAAGCTTTTCCTGGTAGTTGAAATCGCTACTGCGCCCGACGCTAAAGCTTGCCTGACTTCTTCCGGGGTTTCGATGAGACCTCCGGCTACCAGCGGTGTGCGAACTCTTTGCGCAATTCTTTTTAAAGTTTTCGTAAGCACACCCGGCAGTACTTCCACCGCTTCGGGCTCTACCTGCTTGATGGTTTTAACAGCTGTATCAATTGCCAGGCTATCCAGCAAAAACACTCGCTGTATCGTAAACATGCCCATGCTTCGCGCACTAAGGGCAAGGTTACTCCTTGTAGTAATCACACCGTCAGGCCTTACTTCCTCTACAATGTACTTGGTCCCCTCGCTGTCTTTGCTTATTCCCTCTAAAAGGTCCAGGTGCACAAAAGCCCTTTTGTTTGCCTTTTTTATGCATTGAACCACATACTTAATATTTAATATGCTGCCGGTTAGCAAAAAAATACACTTAATATTGCGAGACAACGCCGTGTCCACATCATCTACATCCCTTATGGCTGCAATGACGGGGCAGCTTTTTATATCGGCCAAAATTTCGCTTTTCAAAAATGGCACCCCCTATTGATTACTGATAATAAAGCAGCGCGTTTGCCACAAGCTACCAAATAAATTATATCCTTATTTATTTTCCCGGTCAATTTAAACTGATTGCATGAAAACAGGAACTTTTTTATATAATCCACGTCTAATACTATAGAAAAAAGATTATATTAAGGAGGATTGCGTCATATGAAAAAAAGCGTGGCCTTAATTTTGGTATTAATCTTTGTTTTTTCATCTTGTATTCCCGCACTGGCTTTAACCGATAGCGGCATTTCCCAGGAAGAAGCCATACAAAAGATCAAAAGCATCATCGATACCAGTTCCTACGACCGTTTTGACATCTATTACAATGAATATGACAAAAGCAAGGTTTGGGAACTTAGCTGGTCAAAAACACAGGCTCCTTACGGGAGTTTAAGTGCCAGCATAGATGCAGAAACCGGCAACATACTTAACCTATACATATACAAGGGCTATGACCCGGACAGAAAGACCTCTCCGATTCCCAAATACAACGAAGAGGAAGCTAGGAAAATAGCTGAAGGCTTTGCCAAAAAACTACAGCCCGAAGAATTTGCAAGGACAAAACTTCTCAAGCGTGATCTGCCGGTTTATCCTTTGGATGGCGCCACTTACCGGGATAGCTATTCCTTTAATTTTACACGCGCGGAAAACGACATACCCGTAGAGGGGAATTATATCAATATTAGGGTAGATGCCCATACCGGGGAAATTGAAAACTATTCCTTTACCTGGTCCTGGGAAGCACTGCCTTCCTCGGAAAACATAATATCGCTGCGGGAAGCCGAGCAGGTATTTAGAGATGAAATAGGTCTAAAGCTCATTTATCGCCGCTTTTATGACTACCGCAGTCAAAGTGATGACATAAAGCTGGTTTATACCCTTGAAAGCGGGAGAGTTTTAATCGATGCTGCAACCGGCAAGCTGCTGGATAATGAATACTATGACCTTTACAGCAGGGAAGCTGCAGGAGAAGCCGCCATGAAGGCGGATTCCGGTTTGACGCCGGTTGAGTTGGAAGAAGTAGAAATTACAAAGAACTGTATTTCAAAAGAGGAAGCTGTAAATATTGCCAAAAAATATATATCGATTCCGGGTGATTTAAAGCTGCGCTCGGCGAACCTCTACAAGGATTACGATAATCCCGACCAAAAGGTATGGAGCTTAGAGTGGGATAAAAGCGGTGACAACAATGAAGGTGGCTATTATATATACGCCCGGGTAAATGCCATTACTTCCGAACTTCTAAGCTTTGACATTTACGACTACGGCAAAGCTTCACAGGAGTTTAAGCAAAAATACGACAGGGAGGCCGCACAGAAAAAGGCTGAGGAGTTTTTGAAGAAGCACCAGCCAAAGCGCTTTGAAAATGTTGAGCTTGAAGAGTTCTATGGAAAGGTAGATTTTCCTGAAAAGGTTCAAAGACATAATTTCAGCTATACCAGATTGGTAAAAAATATTCCTTACACTGCCAATGGATTTTATGTAACCGTTGATGCTGAAACGGGTAAAATCACCAATTATCGCATGAATTGGCATGAAAAAGACTTTCCAAGTGCCGAAGGCGTTTTGGAAAAGAACGATGCTGAAGCTCGTTTTCTAAGAGACATCGGTTTGGAATTAGTGTATACAGCTTTATATAATCCTGAAGAAAACAGCAGTGATTACAAGCTGGTTTACAAGCTCAAACCTGCATCATCTTACACCTTTGATGCCTTTGATTTTAAGCCCTTAGACTATAGCGGCAAGGCCATCGAAGAAGAAATAAGGACCAACTTTACCGATATAAAAGGTCATTGGGCTGAAGATGACATACAGCTTCTCGTGGATTTAGGAATCATAAAATCTGAAGAAAAGCTATTTAGGCCCGATGATAATATGACTGAAGGCGAGTTTGTCAAGCTCTTGTTGATTGCAAAAGGCTATCGAATTTCAGATGATATCCCGCTTTTGCCCATCATAAGGCTTGAATCGGGAGACACTAAAATCGACGGAGAAATTCAGAAGTATATCGATGAAGCGATAAAACTGGGTTGGGTTAAAGAAAATGAAGCTTCGGTCCATGGAGTCCTTTCCCGAGAAAAAGCAGCAGCCTTCTTAATAAGGGCAATGGGATTTGAACAAGTTGCAAGCATTCCCGAGATCTTCAAAGACCTAGCAGATGATTCTGCCTCCATAAAAGCCGAATATAAAGGCCACGCAGCCATAGCAATGGGTCTTAAACTTATGACAGCAACAGGCGGCAATTTCAACCCGAAGGGCAATGTGAGTCGCGCAGAAGGGGCAACTATTCTGGTGCGAATGCTCAGGTCAAGTTCTTAAGTTAAAACTGCTCACCTGGAACTTGTGAATAATTGAAGCGATAGGGGCAAAATAATATCGTAGGGTTCGCAGTGGCTGATCCAAGACTGCCGGAGGATCAGGTGTGTGGTTCTCTGGTAGTCGGCCAAAGGTAGATGTAAGGTCCTCGGGCTTTACATCTGCCGGCGGGCAGAGGGCTATGCGTCTTATAAGGCTCTGTGGTAGCCCAACTGCTATCATAGGGTCGAAATAGATGTATAGTCTTCGAGCTAAGATCACCATGGGTGCCGCAGATTAATCCAATATAGAGTATTGGACATGGTACTTTGTTGCATTAATTGGAGGTCTGTAGCAGCCGGGAGGTTGCTGCCGGCTTCTAAGGTACTCATGCTGGTCGAGCATAGGTTGTTATGGGCTTTGTAATGGTCTATTGCAGTCGAAAGATTGCAGTGGGCTATGTAGAGGTTCATAGCAGCTGTAGCGAAGGTCACTGCGAGCTCTTTTGTTTTGTGTCATTATCCCTGCAGGAAATTTACCTGCAGGGTTTTATTTTGCCTTTCTTTTTGCTAATATAATACAAGTTTTATTGTCTTTGCCCCCGGGCTTATGTTAACATATATTTGACTTGAGATTATGTCTATAGAATTCATGGTGATATAGGATGGCAATATTAAACGTATCCGGCTTGAGTAAAAGTTTTGGCATTGACACCATTCTTGAAAATGTCAATTTTTTAATCGAAGAAAAGGATAAAATAGGTTTGATAGGTATTAATGGTTCAGGGAAATCCACTTTGCTCAAGATACTGGCAGGTAAGATACCTTATGACAGCGGAAATATTTATATGGAAAAGAATTTAAAAATCGGGTATTTATCTCAAGATGCAAAGTTTGAAAGCCATAAAACTATTAATCAGGCCCTTTCATCAATTTTTAAAGAGCTTCAAATCCAGGAGAGCAATCTTAGAAAGCTTGAAAAATTGATGTCCTCTCCGGATGTTTATCAAGATGAAAAGCAACTAGAAAACTTAATGCACCAGTATTCTGCTCTCTTTGAAGAATTTAAGTCAATGGGCGGTTTTGAGGTAGAAAGTCGCATACGTGGTGTTATCCGCGGCCTAGGCTTTGATGATGAGAATGTTCCTATCTCGACATTAAGCGGTGGTCAAAAAACCCGTCTTGCCTTGGGTAGGGTACTCCTACAGTCACCCGACCTATTGCTTTTAGACGAGCCTACCAACTATCTGGATTTAGAATCGATTCAATGGCTGGAAGCTTTTTTGAAGGATTACAACAAGGCTGTCTTGATTGTATCTCATGACCGTTATTTCCTGGATAAGGTGGTAAATAAAATTTTTGATTTGGAAAACGGAAGTATTACAGTTTACGACGGCAATTATTCCTACTTTATAAATAAAAAACATGCTATGATGAAGGTGTTAAAAAAACACGAAGAAAACAGGCAAAAGGAAATAGAAAGGCTTCAAAAGAACATTGAGACCTTCATCTCTCACAGAAAATACTCGCAGGCAGAAAGCCGTCGAAAAAGGCTTGAAGAGCTTCTTCCCAAATCCGTGATAAAGCATAGCAGGGCCGACATCAATATGAGATTCAATGTGCACGAAAGCAGCGGCAAAGAAGTGCTTCATATTGAGGATTTGAGCTTTTCCTATGGAAGAAAGAACATCCTTGACTCGTTAAATATAAAAGTGTACCGAGGTGAAAGGATAGGCATAATCGGCCCAAACGGCATAGGCAAATCAACGCTTTTAAAGCTCTTGGCAGGAGAGCTGGAACCCCAGGAAGGCAGCATACGTTTTGGCCACAATGTTTGCCCGGTGTATTTTGACCAGGAACAGCAAGACCTTTCCCCCGATGCCACAATCCTTGAAGAGGTATATAATTCCGCACCGGGGCTCACTTTGACGGAGATCAGGACTTTTCTGGGAAGACTTCTCTTCACCGGTGATGAGGTAGAAAAGCAAATAAAGGTCTTGAGCGGCGGCGAAAAAAGCAGAGTTGCCTTGGCCAAAGCCATTTTGCAGGGTGCAAATCTCCTCCTTTTAGACGAACCTACGAACCATTTGGATATATTGTCCAAGGAAAACTTGGAAGAGGCATTACAGTCTTTTAAGGGAACCATTATCGCCGTCTCCCACGACCGATATTTCTTGTCAAAAATCGCTACCCGGATTTGGGAGTTCGATAAGGGCGGCATAGCGGATTACAATGGAAATTTCGAGTACTACCTTGAGAAAAAAAGTGAACTGAATAAGGAAATAACACCGGAAAAAAGGGAAAATAAGACGCAGCTTAAGAAAGCCAAGCTCCAGGAAAGAAAAGAACGGGAAAGGAAGCGGCAGTTCCAAAAGCGATTGAAGCAGCTGGAGGAGAATATTTTAAAGAAAGAAGAAGAGCTGGAAAAGCTGGAATACATGCTGTGCGAGCCCGAGGTTTACAGTAACCCCGAAAAGGCACAGGAAGTAAACATCAGGTACAATCAGATCCTTACCGACTTAGAGGATCTCTATGAAATGTTAGATGAGCAGGAGGAATTGTAATAATGGCCTTCAAAGAAAACTTTATCACTCTCGGCATAGAAACCTCATGTGATGAGACATCAGTATCAGTAGTAAAGGACGGCAGAAAGATACTGTCAAATACTATTTTTTCTCAGATAAAACAGCACGCAAAGTACGGAGGTGTGGTGCCCGAAATCGCCTCGCGCCAGCATCTTGAAGCAATATCCCATGTGACGCAAATGGCCCTTGAAGAAGCTTCAATTGGCTTTGATGACGTTGATTTGGTGGCAGTAACCCAGGGCCCGGGCTTGATAGGAGCCTTGCTGGTAGGAGTATCCTACGCCAAAGGCCTGGCATATGCTTTAAACAAGCCCTTGATAGGTGTCAACCACATTGAAGGGCACATTTTTGCTAATTTCCTGGAAAATGACTTTACCCCGCCATTTCTGTGTCTGGTGGTGTCGGGTGGGCATTCGCACCTGGTATATGTTAAAGACTATGGCGATTACGAAGTCATGGGGAGAACCGTTGATGATGCTGCCGGGGAAGCCTTTGACAAGGTGGCCCGGGCTTTGGGCCTTGGATATCCGGGAGGGCCCCTTATTGATAAAGCCGCAAAGGAAGGAAACGAAACGGCCATATCTTTTCCGATAGCTCAATTAAAAAACGGAGAACTCAATTTTAGCTTTAGCGGCATCAAAACGGCAGTTTTGAATTACTTAAACCATCAAAGGCAAAAAGGCTTGTCAATAATAATTGAGGATGTGGCGGCCAGTTTTCAAAAAGCAGTGGTGGATGCCCTGGTTGAAAATACTCTAAAAGCTGCAAAGGTGAAAAAAGTAAAGACGATTGCCGTAGCAGGGGGCGTAGCGGCAAACAGCCGTCTTCGCCAGGAGTTGACAGAGCGGGCAGCTTCTGAATTTGATGTCAAATTTCCGCCCATGATACTCTGCACCGACAATGCAGCCATGATTGCATGTACAGGCTATTACCGCTATCTCATGGGAGACAGGTCTGATATGACGCTTACCCCCTATGCAACTTTGAAGCCTTTTTGAGCACGGGAGTAAATATAATTTATTTGGAGGGGAAAATGCGCAGGGTACAAAGGCATCAGGTCAAAGAGGTTAATTCCCTTTGGTATTGGTACAAAACCGTCAACCCCTTTAAGGTGGTAATCAATTTTATAGTGATATATTTTGCCCGCTTCATACCCCACTTGCCGCTCAAGAATTTCCTGTACAGGCTAATAGGGATGAAAGTGGGCAAAAATGTATCCGTAGGTCTAATGGCAATGTTCGACATATTTTTTCCCGAACTGATTGAAATAGGGGACAATTCCATAATAGGCTATAACTCCACGATATTGGCCCATGAGTACATGGTAAAGGAGTGGGGTACGGGAAAGGTTGTAATAGGAAGGAATGTGACGATCGGTGCAAATGTTACGGTTCTGCCGGGAGTTGTAATCGGAGACGGCACAACCGTATCCGCCTGTTCCCTGGTCAACAAGGATGTGCCGGAAAATGCCTTCGTTGGCGGTATACCTATTAAAGCTTTAGACATAAAAAATTAGCCTTTAAGAATATCTAATAAGTTAATAAGTTTGTACCAGGCACCGTTTACAGGGGTTCCTTTAACATGATTACGGCATCTTCTCTGTCGTCCATGTAATAGCCCCTGCGAATGCCTATCGGTTCAAAGCCGAGTTTGGAATACAGGTTTTGCGCTACATAATTGCTCTTTCTTACTTCTAAGGTCATCATATTCGCCCCCCGCTCTTTAGCCGCAGCAATAAGCGAGCGCATGAGAAATTCTCCCACACCTTCTCCCCGGTACTCCGGAAGTACGCCTACATTTGTCACATGAGCTTCGTCAATAATTACCCACATGCCGGCATAGCCAACGATTTTATCCATATGTTTGGCAACGATGTAGTGAGAAAATTGGTTGTCTTTAAGCTCGCAGATGAAAGAATAGCGGGACCAGGGAGTAGTAAAACATTGGCGCTCAACTTCAATTACCTCATCCAGGTCCTTTATATCCATCATCTCGATGGTAAATGCATGGTCAGCTCTTTGCTCCATGACGCCCCTCCCACTTCTCCTCGGCATTTGATTTGCGAATATAAAAGGGTTTTATATTAAAGCAGTCCTGGGCTTTGCCCTGACTGTATTCCTGCAGTGCCGCTGCTGCTATTGAGGAAGCCCTGGGCATGGAAAAAACTGGATGGGCAAAGACAATATTTCCGTGTGAAAGCTGGTTTTTTTCTAAGGCCTGCTGCAGTATGGGCATGCCATCGCCCAAAACTATTAGCTTTTGATTCAGGTCGAAAAGCTCCTGGGCCAGTTTGTCTGCTTTAATCAACCTGTAATCCCAAAGCCGCTCGAGTTTATCATCTTTGAAACAGTACAGGGAAGTGTATAGTTCCTGCCGCTGGGCATTTATCACCGGGCAAATTAAATCCCTGCTGTGCATAAGATTATATGCTAGACCATCGAGGGTGTTGACACCTACCATGGGTTTATTCAAGGCATGGGCTACGCCCTGAGCGCAAGCCATCCCTATTCGAATTCCGGTAAAAGAGCCGGGTCCCTTGGCAACTGCTATCACATCTAAATCATCTGCCGTCATCCCCAAGTCTTCCAATACTTTCTGAATGACAAGCATCATTTTTTCCGAATGGTTTTGTTTATCGTTCTCTATATATTCAGCCAAAAGCTTTTCTTCATTGAGTACGGCAACAGTTGTGACAATGGATGATGAGTCAATGGCCAATATATTCGTCATATGCTCAACTCCCGAATCTTATCGTCGTAATAGGGACTGCTCGAAACAAATCGTATTTGCCGGTGAGAGTTATCCAACACCTTAAAATCTATCCAGAGTACATCTTCAGGCAGCAGTTCCTTCACTTTATCAGCCCACTCCATGACGACAACGTACCCATCCAAGTAATCGTCAAAACCTATATTCTCAAGTTCCTGTAGACTCTTTAGCCTGTATACATCCATATGGGCTAGGGGAACTGGCCCCGGGTATTCATTTATTATGGTAAAAGTTGGGCTGGTAACATCGTCCTTTATGCCAAGCCCCTTTGCTACGCCCTTCGTAAAGGCAGTCTTACCAGCACCCAAATCCCCGGTTAAAGCTACGAAGTCTCCTTTTGAAAGGCATTTGCCCAAAGATTTTCCCAGTTTTTCCGTTTGCTCTATATTTTGCGTTTCAAATACTAGTTCCATAATGCTCATCCTATTTTTCAAAATCATTAGTATTTATTATATCACAAATAGTAACCGAGTAAATATAAAGCAGGACAAAAAGCGACACACTACCTTGTAATGTGCCGCTAAAGTTTTACGAAGTTTAGTTCTCATATGCTATTTTGCCGTCTATGATCACAAGGCAAGGTTTTGACATTATATCAAGGGGATATCCGTTCCATATGACCACATCGGCGTCCTTGCCCGCATCCAGGCTCCCCACTCGGTCGGCTATGCCCAGTATTTCCGCCGCTCTTATGCTAATAGCAGCTAAGGCATCTTCTTCCTTCATCCCTTCGCGGACGGCCAGGGCTGCACAAACGGGCAGGTACTGTATAGGTATGACGGGATGGTCGGTCATTATCGCCACTTTTACCCCTTTTTCGGCGAGAACCCCGGGCGTTTTAAAGCTCAAATTTTTCAATTCCACCTTGGACCGATTCGAAAGGGATGGGCCTACAATTGCGGGCACATCCAGTTTAGCCAGTTCATCGGCAATCAGGTGGCCTTCGGTGCAGTGCTCAAGGACTATGTCCAGGTCAAACTCCCTGGCAATCCTTACGGCGGTCATGATATCATCCGCCCTGTGGGCATGAGCCCTTAAGGGCAGCTTTTTATCCAGCACCTCACACAGGATTTCCATTTTAAGGTCCTTTTCAAATACTTCATCGGGCTTGTCATGATTCTTTTCCCGTTTTGCCTTGTAGTTTTGAGCATTTGTCAGGGCTTCCCTTAAAAGGGCTGCCGTTGCCATTCGGGTTGCAGGCATTTTCTTTTGTTCCCCGTAAACTCTTTTGGGATTTTCGCCAAAAGCAACCTTAAGGCCTGCAGGTGCTTTGACCACCATACTGTCTATTATTTTACCGTGAGTTTTCATAATGACCGATTGGCCGCCGATGACATTTGCACTGCCGGGCCCGGTAAAAACGCATGTGATTCCTCCCATCACCGCATCTTCAAAAGCTTGGTCGGCAGGGTTTATGGCATCTATTGCCCGAAGCTGAGGGGTTACGGGATCCGTCCACTCGTTCCCTTCCTCTCCTATCTCCCCCACCGCTTCTTCGAATATCCCGATATGGCTGTGGGCATCGATAAAGCCGGGAAAAACGTATTTGCCCTTCGCATCAATTACCTTAGCGTTTTCCGGGATGGCGACTTCCTGGCCAACTTCCTCTATTTTGCCGTCCTTTATCAGCAAAGTTCCTCCATCAAAGACTTCGCCGGTCATAGTATAAATTTTACCATTTGTTATGGCTAACATATCATGCCCTCCCAATCTCAACATCTTTTGCAGCATACACCAGGTATTCAAACAATCTCATATGTGCCCTATCATCTGTCAGTTCTTCCGGATGCCACTGCACGCCGATACAAAAGCCTCTTCCTTTTGACTCCATTGCCTCAATAACCCCATCGGGCGCTCTGGCAGTGACTTTCAAATCGGGGGCGGGCTTTCCCACGGCCTGATGGTGAAAGCTGTTAACCATTAGGCGAGAATTGCCAATGATTTTATATGTCAATGAATCCTGCTCCACGATTTCAATCTCATGACTTTTGTGAGATCGTGGCGCATCCTGCATGTGCTTTATGGGATTATCAATAATAGAGGGAATATCCTGGCAAAGTGTTCCGCCCATGGCCACATTCATCACCTGCAGGCCCCGGCAGATTCCCAAAATAGGTTTTGATAGTTTCATGAATTCAGCAGCAAGGTATATTTCACTGGCATCCCTTCGAGGGCAGACCCTACCAAGGTATCGATGGGGTAGCTGGTTATAATAAGAGGGATCAATATCCGGCCCTCCCGTTAATATGATCCCATCTAGTTGTTGAATTATTACATTTAAAAGCTTTTTATCTTCGAGGGGCGGTATGGCCAGGGGTACTCCACCGGCCTCCTCAACGGCACTTATGTATTTGGCGCTCAATTTAGCCGTATTGGTTCCATGGTCGAAGGCCATGGTAATCCCTATCAATGGCCCCATGATGCTTCCCACCTTATCAAAGCACACTTATTGCCAGCTTAGCTATTTCCGGGTCAAATTGGGCCCCGGCATTTTGGACCAAGACGATTTTTGCCTCGTTCTTGCTCTTGGTTTTTTGATACGGTCTAAAGGAAGTCATCGCATCAAAGGCATCGGCCACAGCCATTATGCGAGCTCCAAGCGGTATATTATCTCTCGCCGAGCCATCAGGATAACCTCTGCCGTCATATCTCTCATGGTGACCTCCTGCTATTCGCACAAGGTCCTTTAACTCGCTGACCATGCTCATAATCTCCATGGTATACACGGGATGCTTTTTCATTAGTTTATATTCCTCAATTGTGAGCGCAGCAGGTTTGTCTAATATGCTTCTGGGAATAGCCACTTTTCCTGCATCGTGTAAAAAAGCGGCTATCTCGTACTTTTCGGCTTCATCTTCGTGCAATCCCAAGGCCGTGGCCAGCTTAAAAGTATAGCTCGCTACCCGTTCAGAGTGGCCTGCCGTATAACTGTGCTTTGCGTCAATGACCTGAGCAATGATTTTAGCCACATTCCTCAATTCACTGTTACAGGAAGAAAAATCGACAGGAGGTAAGGAACTGATGATTTCAGGAAGCATTTCCGATACTCTTTTATCATCCATTATCTCTTCGAAAAAATTGCCGCTTTCTAAGGTTGATATCATTAATTCATACATCAAGTCTGAAAACTCGGAACCCCTTCTGCTGGTCAGTATGGTTTTTACTCCATTTAAATCAAGGGGCGGTCTGACCCGTGCCAATATGTCAAAAGTATCGGCAATTCTCAGGATTTGACCGCCTAAATTTATGTTATTGCCCTTTAAACCTCTGGGATAACCACCACCGTCCCAATGCTCGTGATGATCCATTATCATATCAGCCGCAATAGCCAGGGGACCAATTTCCATGGCAATTTGAGCACCTTTCCTGCAGTGGTTGAAAAGTATGGGATTTTTAAAGTGTTCCTTTATGTCAGTATAGTGTATGACGTGGTCTTGCAAGGAAATCGCGCCTATGTCGTGGAGCAAACCTGCATAAAATATCTGGGTTCTGTACTCGGGCAATATTTGCCGGGACATCTTCTCGGCTACTATCGCCACGCGCCATGCATGATAGAGCTTCCTGTTTTCATCTAAGTCCATCATTAGAGATAAAGCGGTCATGAGTTCTGAAAAGAATCGCGCTTTTACTTTCATCATTATCCTCCAAAATTTTTTATGCACCATGTAATATATTCTAAAAAATATCAAATAATCCTTCTTTTTGCTAAAAGTTATCTAGTAAGACAAAATAAATAGGCCTCCCTCGAGCTGGAGAAGCCTTATCTTAAAAAACTGTAATTCCCTAATAATCACTGAGACCTAAACTGATTTTTAGGGCTTCATCAATTTTTCCCATTATGTCCTGATCTAGAATTGTTATCTTTTCCTTTAATCTTCGCTTATCTATGGTTCTAAGCTGCTCCAGTAAAATTACCGAATCCTTTTCAAGACCATAATCAGCACTTTTCAGTTCTACATGGGTAGGCAGTTTGGCCTTATCAATTTGAGAGGTAATGGCTGCAATAATAACTGTGGGGCTGTATTTATTCCCTATATCATTTTGCACCACCAAGACTGGCCTGATTCCACCTTGTTCAGAACCGACGACCGGGTTTAGGTCCGCATAAAATATATCACCACGCCTAACCAGCACATTATTCACTCTCCGAAAGTCTTGATTCGTATGATAAAAAGTCTTTACAATCTTCACAAAACCCCATTTCTGCAAATTTGATATTTAGCTCAGCCATTTTGATGTATCCGATTTTTAATTGTTCCCTAATCCTTATCTTTTCCATTTCTCTAATATATAATTTCATCGCATCCCGAATAAGTTCGCTGCGGTTCTTGTTTTCAAGAGCAACAAAATAATCCACTTTTTCTAACAGATTGTCAGGCAAGCTTACAACAATACGCTTTAACTCAGCCACACCGGCACCCCCTAGCTTTATTAAAACAAAGCACAACACGAATTATCCATAGGTCAATATAATTATGTCAAATCAACATGAAAAATATACCTATTTTACCAATGGCTTTCCGACCTTTTGGATTTTCCCACCACTTATATATACTCTCGGCACCCTTTTAGATATACCACATACAAGTTCGTAATTGATGGTGCCCATAAGTCTGGCTATTTCTTCAGCAGTTATTTTATCACCACCATCATCTCCCATTAGGACAACTTCATCTCCGATGGACACCGATCCTTGTACGTCTGTTACGTCAACCATGCACTGATCCATGCAAATGCGTCCTACTACGGGAGCCCTCTGACCTTTTATTAAAACTTGTGTCTTAGATGACAAAAGTCTTGAAAAACCGTCAGCATAACCAACGGGCAATGTGGCAATGACGCTTCGTCTTTGTGTAATATAAGTTCCTCCGTAACTTATAGCCCTTCCTTTTGGTAAAATTTTCACATGAGAAACCCTGGTTTTAAAACTCATAACGGGTTTTAAATGAATTATACTCATCGGCACTTCATCTGATGGAGCTAATCCGTAGAGAATAATACCCGGTCGCACCATATCCAGATGTGTTTCGGGATACTGCAGGATCGCCGCGCTATTTGCCACATGCCTTATGGGTATCCTAAAACCCTCTTGCTCAATGGCTTTAACCGTCTTCGTGAACGATTCAAATTGCTGATTTGTAAAGCTTTTATCCCTTTCATCAGCCCGTGCAAAATGGGTGAAGATGCCCTCTATTTCAAGGCCTTCTAAGGAAAAAAGCTGTGTTAAATCATCGGTTGTACAGCTTTCTGGGCAAAAGCCAATACGGCTCATGCCGGTATCTATTTTTATATGAACCTTAGCTTTTTTACTTCGCTTTATAGCATATTCAGAAAGTGTCGCCGCCGACTCAATACTGTATACGGTCTGGCTGATATTGTACTCTACTATTTTATCAAATTGCTTTTCCGGTGTAAAACCCAAAATAAGGATGGGAGCCGTGATGCCATTTTCTCTCAGCTCCATGGCCTCATCCAAAAAAGCAACGGCAAGGTAAGAAGCTCCGGATGCTAATGCTTCCCTTGCAACTTCCACAGCTCCGTGTCCGTACCCATCGGCTTTCACTACGGCACATATCTTGGTAGCTGGAGAAATTATCCTTCTAATTTCCATTAAGTTGTGCCTCAAATTGTCTAAATTAATCTCAACCCAAGTAGGACGAATATTGGCAAGGTCCCTTAGCATCGCTATGCACCTTCATCATTTTAA
>LFSJ01000067.1:116431-116627 GCA_001512695.1 Tepidanaerobacter sp. DTU063
GCTGCCGCCAGTTGCCATGCCCGCATTGCCCGTTGGATTGATCATAAGCCTTCCTTCCGAACCAGCAATTAAAGTCCTTGCACCCTTTAAAACTGCGGTGCAAGCAAACTTTTCGGCAGCAGTTTTTACCGCTATTATCCTATCAGCCTGGACTTCCGAAACAGATATCGATAGAAGCCTTGCCATCTCTCCGGGG
>LFSJ01000119.1:0-1378 GCA_001512695.1 Tepidanaerobacter sp. DTU063
AGAATTGCAGTATAAAGTTGTGGTATCTGCATGGCCTGAGCCACAGGAGGCGGAACGCTGACGATAAAGCGGACAGCCGAAGATAACACCAAAAACTTTATTATGGCCCCTACAACAAGACCTATACCCGAACCCGCAAGGCCTTTTCCCAGTCTGCTTCGAAAAACAACATATACAATTACAAGCAAAGCATTGCCAATCATGATAAAGGGAATCATGGGGGCCAGCGGTGGAGCCAAAATTCCCCTGATAAATGCTATAAAGGGTGTAAGCATGCCTATAATAACTGCACCGAGGGCGCCAACATAGGTGCCGGAAAGGAGCAGCATGGCATTTACTGCAGGTCCCGTTATCATCTGTGGAAATCCCATCATCTGAAAAGCCAAAGTTATGGCCAGGAGTATGGCCGTCCTGGTGAGCCATCTGATACTAAAAGGTTTTAAAACATCTCTATTGTTCATATAAAAACCCCCGTCTTGTTTTAACTTTAATTTTTCTTGGTCATGGCAGATTTTACGGAAACAGACTTGACCTTGCCCAGCTTTCCGGTCATGGCACTGATTTCGTCGGTGCTTCCGTCAACAATTAGGGAAATTACCGAAATCCCTCTTTCCCTGTAGGGAATCCCCATTCTCCCGACGATTATATGTGAGTAATCGTGTAATATGGAGTTTACTTGACCGGCGCTTTCCAAATCTTCAACCACAATACCTACTACACCAATTCTTTTGTCCATAGTTTTCCCTCACTTTCATAAAATAAAGCCTTTGACAAAAAGTCGAAGGCTTTTAGATTATATTCACTAATTTGCATTGTCCTTCACCTTTTTGCTAGGATTTCCTTGCAATCAGGAAGCTATGGACTTTTTTTATCCTGTGTATCAGCAGTCCAATACACCAGATTTAGGTTAATATTAACATTATACAGAACGGCTGTCAATGAATATTTTGAATACTTTGTACCCGTCCCACGTCCCCAAATATTCAATGGTCGCAAAAATTGTCATTGCTGACAAGTTGGCCTGCGAGATATTCCTGTACTACTTCATCCACTATGCCTGAAGCGCCGGTTATACTTTGTATGTTGTTTTGGTCAAAAAGTCGTTTGGCCCTTGAACCCATGCCTCCTGCAATGATACAGTTAACATTCTGTTTTGCCAAAAAAATGGGTAAAAACCCCGGTTCATGGCCTGGATTCTCAATAACTTCTTTTGCGATTACCTTTTTTTGATTTTCATCTATATCATATACTGTAAACTCTTCACAGTGGCCAAAATGGGCGGAAACTTGGCCTCTATCTGTAGGTATAGCAATTCTCATAAGTAATTCATTCCTCCTTGATTTTTGAGTTTAATCCAACTTTACCCAACTGCTCATAT
>LFSJ01000119.1:1449-2232 GCA_001512695.1 Tepidanaerobacter sp. DTU063
CAAATTGCATAGCTGTAGTTTTCCACCAGCCCTATCACCGGAATCTTCATCATGTTGGCCATTTTAACGGCTTTCTTTACCACCATGCCCACCAATTCCTGGGGTGATGAAACTATGATTATACCGTCCACAGGCAGGGACTGCATGACCGTAAGGGGAGCATCACTGGTTCCCGGCGGTAAATCCACTAAAAGATAGTCCAGATCGCCCCAAACTACATCGTTCCAAAACTGCTGAATGGCACCACCGATAAGGGGGCCACGCCAAATTACGGGATCATCTTCATTTTCCAGTAAAAGGTTTAATGACATAATGCTAATGCCCGTAGAGCTTTTCGGCGGCATGAGGCCAATTCCTATACTTTCCGGCCTCTTGTTTACACCAAACATGCGGGGAATGCTGGGACCTGTTATGTCCGCATCCATTATTCCGACACGGTATCCCTGCCTTCTCAAGCTAACGGCTAAAAGGCCAGTAACAGTTGATTTTCCGACACCGCCTTTTCCGCTCATGACAGCTATTACCTTTTTAATGCGGTTCAGCCCTGCTGCCGACGGTTCTTGACGGAATTTATCTGCTGCTTTTACTACTTTACTCTCATTGTCATCCTTGTGATTCACCAGATACACCCTTTCATTTTATAAAAATATATTGTTGAATTATCGGTTGTGCCCGTGACGTTGCCCTCTTCTCATTCTCTTTGGCGTCCAGTTGGTACTCTGACATTCGGGACATTCCTTGCCAGTTTCGTCCTGGGGCTGTCTCCATTCATTTCCGCAGTCC
>LFSJ01000119.1:2414-2772 GCA_001512695.1 Tepidanaerobacter sp. DTU063
ATATCCGGCAGGAACTCCACATGACGCCACTTAGTAGGTCTTGCCACACTCACACTCCTCTCCTAATTAACACTATAGTAATTCTACTGCTGTAATGAACATATGTCAATGTTTGCTCTATCCTTTCGTCAAAATCCTGAGAGGGGCGGAACATTATCAGTTATTTTTTCCAGTAGACCTATTTTGAATTTTTCCAGATTCTCTCTAACTGATGCAGACAGTCCGCGATAAATCTCCAAATTTGCTGCCTCAAGAACACTCATGGCATTTGGACCAACATGGCCTGTTATGACCGCTTTAGCACCTTTATCAATCAGAAGTTGGCTTGCAGAAATCCCTGCTCCACCGCCCGAGACAG
>LFSJ01000215.1:0-282 GCA_001512695.1 Tepidanaerobacter sp. DTU063
ACCCAAGTAGGACGAATATTGGCAAGGTCCCTTAGCATCGCTATGCACCTTCATCATTTTAAACGCTTTAGGCAGAAAGTCAATTATATCCGCAGCAGCAAGACAAGTTTGACCCTTTTCCATTGCTGCTAAATCGCCTGCTAAGCCGTGCAGGTATACACCTGCTGCTGCAGCTTCACAGGCTTTCATTCCTCGAGCCAAAAAGGCTCCAATCATGCCTGATAGCACATCACCGCTGCCGCCAGTTGCCATGCCCGCATTGCCCGTTGGATTGATCATAAG
>LFSJ01000215.1:294-7449 GCA_001512695.1 Tepidanaerobacter sp. DTU063
TTATCCTATCAGCCTGGACTTCCGAAACAGATATCGATAGAAGCCTTGCCATCTCTCCGGGGTGGGGAGTTATGACAATTGGGGCCTTGGCTTCTTTTGAAATATCCGGATTTTCTGCAATGGTGTTAAGCCCATCCGCATCCAATAGCAAAGGTACAGTACAGTTTGCAATAAATCTTTTTACAAACTCCCTTGTCTCATCATTAGTGGAAATGCCCGGACCTAAAACTGCGACATCGCACATCCTTGCAAAACTTAAAGCTTTATGGAGGGCAGCAAGGCTAATGCTGCGATCAGGTGTTTCGGGAAGGGGCAGGGTCATAGCTTCCGTCACTTTAACTTCCAGGATGTCATTTAGGCTTTCGGGAATGCCTATTGTTACAAGGCCGGCACCGCTTCTCACCGCTGCAGTTGCTGACAGGGCCGCGGCCCCCGTCATGCCAACGGAACCAGCAATAATAAAGACCCTACCGAAATTGCCCTTATGGGCATCCGGGGGAAAGGGCTTAAAGTACCTATTTACCACACTTGCATCCAGTAACTCTGCCTCAGCCTCCACTGACTCTATTAGTTTTGTCGGCATACCAATATCAGCAGTTATTAATTCTCCCGCATATTCTGCCCCGGGATATAGCAATAAACCTATCTTTGGAAGAGCAAAAGTCACCGTTTTGGTTGCTTTTACGGCAACCCCCAGCACCTTGCCCGTGCTGCCGCATATGCCCGAGGGTATATCCGCAGATACGACGGGTACATCTAGTCCGTTTATTATTTGGATGACCTCTCTTGCAATACCTCTCACATCACCCTTTAATCCCGTACCGAAAATGGCATCCACCACAAGGGAGGATTCCTTAAGCAAGGGCATGACTTCATCCAAATGGGATGCGTCTTGTATTATATTTATTGGCACGTCCATATTTTTTATTATTTCAAGATTTATAGCTGCATCACCCGTAATGCAATCGGGATCGGCTATTATAAATACCATCGTTTCAAAGCCACTGTTNNACTAGATGCCGGGCTGCTACAAATCCATCCCCGCCATTGTTGCCTTTGCCGCAAAAAACTGCAATTTTCCTGGATGCCTTACATTCCCTGTAATTCCACATATTTTGCACTGCCTGAGCAAGCTTTGTACCTGCATTTTCCATTAAGACGACCCCGGGAATTTTATATTCCTCAATGGCCGTCTTATCCATCAGCCTCATGGTTGAAGGGCTAACTACCTTCATATCCTGCACCTCCAAGAGCTACAGCAAAAGCTATGGCATACTCCCTGCAGTGTGAAATGCTTACCTGGATGCCGCTTAGGTTTTTGTCTTCAAAGATTTCTTTGGCCTTTCCCGACAAAATTACCACCGGTTTTCCCGAGGCCTGGTTTAATATTTCTATATCCTTCCACTTCATGTTTCGAAAACCGGTGCCCATGGCCTTTACTACCGCTTCTTTGGCAGCAAACTTTCCGGCCAAATGCGCATAGAAACTACTTTTGCCTTTAATGCCCTCAAGTTCCCTCGCGGTAAAAAATCGGTTCAGAAATTCTTCCCTAGCGCAGGCCCTCCTAATGCGGCTGATTTCAATAATATCTACCCCGATTTCCATGCCAACCTCGCAAGTGAATTGTAATACGAAAAACCGTAAAGACTATTTAATGAATATATTCTATACAGCTTTGACAAAAACCTTTTTTGGAAAAATTTAAAAGTAAAATTTTCTTGACCTTCCCTGACCTTTGTGCTATAATATGATTACAAATAGTAATATTTGTAAAAGGAGGTAGTTTTATGCGTGGCAGGGATTTGATACCTTGGAGACGGAGAGGATTTTTACCGAGCGTTTTCGATGTCTTTGGCAGCGACGATGTATTTGATGTGTTCAACCTCAATCCCGTTAGGGCAGACCTGCGCGAAACTGAAAATGAATATATAGTCGAAGCTGACCTCCCAGGATATAACAAGGAAAACATCGAAATAAGATACGAAGACGATATGTTGACGATATCTGCAAAATACGATGAAGTTAAGGAGGAGAAAGGAGATAGTTTCATCCATCGTGAACGTCGGCGTGGAAACTTCTCCCGTTCCATCCCCATACCAAGCAATGTTAGAAGCGACGAAATCAAGGCAAGCTTTAACAACGGTGTGCTAAAGGTCGTCCTGCCTAAGCTTGAACCTTCAAAACCCAGGGGACGAATTATCGATATAGAATAAGCCGCATATAGCCTATCTTTAAGAACATAGTCTGCCGACAAATAAGGTCGGCAGACTTTTCATGTACAGCAGGCTAAACCGAGCAGACAAAAACGATACTGCTCCTCGCCTTGTTTAAGAATAACTCCCATGCTATAATTAAAAAAGCTAAAATCACCATTTAGGGTGAAGTGCTGTCTATTGCTTAATATATCATTTGTGGAATGGGAGTGGAGTTTCGTGAAAAAGAACTTGGTTTTCGCCCAATCGGGAGGTCCTACTTCGGTTATCAACGCTACTTGCTACGGTATTATTACCGAAGCAAAAAAACACGGTCTTAAAGTATTTGCTTCTAAATACGGTATTGAGGGAATACTAAAGGATAATTTGATTGACGCAACTGAAATAAGCGACCGGGATTTAAATATTTTGAGATATTCTCCATCAGCAGCCTTTGGTTCCTGCAGGTACAAGCTAAAGGATGGAGATTTCGAGAAGATATGCGAAATTTTTGAAAAATATCGGATAGGCTATTTCCTGTACATCGGCGGCAATGACTCTATGGATACCGCCCATAGGCTTTCCGAATATGTCATAAATACCGGCAGAGACATTAAAGTCATAGGTTTACCCAAGACCATCGACAATGACCTTACAAACACCTACTGTTGCCCGGGATACGGCAGTGCAGCTAAGTTTGTGGCTACAAGCGTTCGGGAAATGGCATTGGATGCAGATGTCTATGACAAAGAAGCGGTTACTATTGTTGAAGTTATGGGAAGAGACAGCGGTTTTTTAACTGCCGCCAGTGCACTGGCCAGGGACGAGGTAGTTGATGCACCCCATCTGATATATTTGCCCGAAGTGCCCTTTGAGGAGGATGTTTTTTTGAGTGATGTGGAAAGAGTTTTTCGCAAGAAGGGCAAGGTATTTATCACCACTTCTGAGGGAATTAAAGATAAAAGCGGCAATTATCCCTATCTCCGGGATGGGAAATGCGATGCCTTCGGCAACATGCAAATGGGAGGGGTTAGCCGCTATCTCGAACATCTCGTGAGGGAAAATATCACAAAACGGGTCAAAGTAATAGAGTTTTCCATTATCCAAAGGTCTGCAGCCCATATAGCATCTCTAGTGGACAATCAGGTGGCAACCATGGTTGGAAAAGTGGGTGTCGAGAAAATTCTGAACGGTACAAGTGATGTCATGATTTCCATCGAAAAGACCGACACTGGTTTTGAAGCAGGCACAGTTCCCCTTGCAAAGGTGGCCAATTACACCAAGTCCATCCCCATAGAATGGATAGACCAGCAAAACAGATGGGTAACGCAAGATGCCATCGAATACATGCTCCCTCTTATCCAGGGTCAGGTAGATATACCGTATGAAAATGGCCTACCTAAATATATACGCTTTATTTAATGGCAAAAACACTTCCCTCAGTCCGGGAAGTGTTTTCTCATTTTACAGCTTTTATTGCACATACTGCAGTCACAATCCTTATATTGTCCTTTTGCACTTTTATATATTTTATAAATTGCCGCAAGAGTGACAGCCGATATTATGACAATTTCAATTACATGCATGATTATTATTCTCCTTTAACTAAAACCTAGCATAAGGCCGATTTGGTATATGAGCACCGACATCGTCCATGCAATAATTAATCCGTAAATTACAGAAACTGCAGTCCACTTTAAAGATTTCGTTTCACTTCTTATCGACCCTATTGTAGCAATACAGGGAGCGTAAAGGAGGGTCATCACCATAAAGGAATAGGCAGACAGGGGGGTGAAATGCTCGCTCAATACCGCAGCAAGGCCAAAGCTGCCCGCCTTGTACACTACTCCCAAGGTGCTTATGACTATTTCCTTTGCAAGCACGCCAAATATCAGGGCTATGGCCGCCTGCCAGGTCCCAAAGCCTGCCGGTTTTAAAATTGGCGCAATCAGTGAACTCATTCTCCCTATCATGCTCTCATCGCTGGCATACTCTACACCGAAGGGCAAGCTGGAAAGTAGCCATATGATTACCACAGCTGCCAAAATGATGTTGCTGACTTTGTTTAAAAAACCTCTAACGTTTTCCCACATGTGAAGGAATACACCTTTTAAAGTGGGCAATCTGTAGGGAGGCAGTTCTATTATAAAGGATGAATCATCCTGTTCCGGAACAATTTTGCCAAAAAGCTTCACACTTATTATAGCCATGAATACCCCAAGCAAATATAATGATCCCAGTACAAGAGCCTGCCTCTTTGGGAAAAACACGCTGGTAAATAGTACATATACCGGAAGGCGGGCGCTGCAGGAGATAAATGGGTTTGCCAAAATGGTAATTAACCTGTCCCGCTTGTTTTCAATTGTCCTGGTGGCCATGACGGCCGGGACATTGCAGCCGAATCCAAGGAGAAAGGGCACAAAAGCCTTCCCGCTAAGGCCCATCATTCTCATCGGCTTATCCATAACATAGGCTATTCTCGCCATGTATCCGCTATCTTCCAGCATTGCGATGGCTATGAAAAGCAGGAATAACACGGGTACTATGCTCAAGACCGAGCCCAGACCGCTCACTATTCCGTCAACCACAAAGGATATAAATATTTCTGAAGCACCTATGCCGGTCAAAGCAGCCAACAGCAATTCACTCAGGGTGGAAAAGCCCGTTTCCACTATTTCCACCAGGGGTTCGCTGAAGATAAAAGTAAAAGTAAAAACAAGCCACATTATTGCCGCAAAAATAGGGATTCCGAGGATGTTATGTGTCACGATCCTATCTATTTTATCTGTGAGCAAATCATTGCCGGTTTGTGGCCTTTGAACGCTTTGGGAAATTACATCATGTATGAATTCATACCTTTTGGCAATAATATATGAGTCTAAATTTTCGCCTATTTTATTTTCCAAAGCCTGCCGGCATGATTGCACATAGCTTAATATTTCTTTTCCTTTTAACGTGGCTTTGATTTGCCTAACTAGTTTTTCGTCTTCTTCCAGCAGTTTAATGGCCAGCCATCGCGGGGGATATTTGGAAAGTTTCTTGTCATCTTGTATCATATTCACTATGTTGTCAATTACCCTTTCCACATCTTCCCCGTAATCTATCCTAAACTTGCCCTTGCTTGGTTTTATCCCATTTTCAATTATGGCCGCAATTATTTCTTTAATTCCCTTGCCCTTTGCGGCAACAGTAGGCACAACCCTAGCACCTAAGGCCGTTGACAAGCGGTTTAAATCAATCTCTATGCCGAGCCTGCCGGCTTCATCCATCATGTTTAAAGCTATTAAGATGTTGGCATCCATTTCCAGCATCTGAACGGTCAGGTATAGATTCCTGCTCAAATTAGTAGCATCAACCGTGTTTACCACTACATCGGATTCGTTATTGAGGATGAATTCCCTGGCGATGATTTCATCTTCCGAATATGCACCTAAGCTGTACGTTCCGGGCAGGTCAACTACCCTTATGATTTTGTCCTTGTAACGTATTTGTCCCTCTTTTTTCTCTACCGTTACTCCTGGCCAGTTGCCAACATGCTGCCTGGCCCCGGTAAGATGGTTGAATAGACTTGTTTTGCCCGTATTTGGATTACCGGCTATAGCCATGGTAATGTGACTCATTCTCATTGCACCCCGCTTCTCGGCCCAAAGCAATATCTATACCCTTATATACTCTATCTACGATGATCTTTTGTGCCATGCCGTGTCCCATTGCAAATCTGCTGTTGCCTACCTGCACTATCAGCGGCCCGCCACTATTTGCTATTACTCGAATAGTTGTCCCCTCAATGATACCCATTTCCATTAACCTGTTGCGAACATTTTTCCCACCTCTGACCTCTTTAACCATTGCAGACATCCCTGCTTTTATTCCTGTCAGCGGCTCTAAACTGCAGTTCATGTGTTCTACCCCCTATGGTGATTGCTGTGGTATATAAATACGGCTTTATTCATAGTTATTTATAATTTCTCATAAATTGAATAAGCTTTTCTATAGTAACGGCACTAATTGAATGCTCGATTAAACATGCATCCCTGTGAGCAGTATCGTGGTCAACACCTAAAACTTCCACAAGAAAGCTCACCAGGATTTCGTGCTTTTCCCTGATTTTTATAGCCTTTTGTTTGCCAGTATCGGTTAAATCTACGGGTCCGTACTTTTCCTGCGTAACTAAATCTGCTTCCTTCAGCCGGGATATAGCTTGATGCACGCTGGATTTTGCAACATCCAAAGCTTCGGCTAAGTCGGTTATCCTCACCTTTTCGTTTTGCTCGCTTATAATCAGTATCGTCTCAAGATAATCTTCCAAGGAAGGAGAAACAGAACGCTTGCTTTCCATGTTTTCACATCCTATTGTTAGTCGTGCCTAACATAATTTTATCACTTTATTGCTGTTTTGCAATATAAAAGTAATGGCTTTCAAAGGCAACAGCCTTGAAAGCCATTATTTATGTAAAATAACTATAAAGTCGGCTATTTTTATTTGGTGGAGGCGAGGGGAATCGAACCCCTGTCCGAAGGTACATCGATAAAAGCGTCTACAGGTTTATCCCTCATTTTGCATCTCACCTGCTTTACTCCTGAGGGCTGGATTAAAGCAGGCCAGCTTTGTGAGTTTCTCCTACAGTGCCAAAGCAACACTGCAGGAAGATCCCGGAATTATGACACCCTAGATCCCAGCAGCCGGGAACCACCGGGTAGGATGCGCCGCTTTTAATTAAGCAGCGTATGCGTATTCGTTATTGGCGTTTATATTTACGCTTCCGGTTTTACGAGTCGGAAAGCTCGACCTGCAGCTCTTACCTCTGCCACCCCCGTCGAAACCAAACGCCCCCGTATCCAGTTTTGATTCGACTATATTATACAACAGATTTTTGGATATTTCAAGGAAGTAGCTGAAAGTGATAGTGTCAAGTTGTTGTAGGATAATTAAAGTTAAAGGATCCCTATCCTTTTGATACAA
>LFSJ01000190.1 GCA_001512695.1 Tepidanaerobacter sp. DTU063
TGTTCCAAATATTGACTATTGCCTTTAATCGAATGTCAAAATATAATGTAATTAGGATAATTTTGGTAAAATATGTTGTTTGGGAGATAGAAATGGGGAATATTATGAAAGCCAGGCAAAAGGATATAGTCGCGTCATTTCAATGGCTCTCCGAGAAAGAAGAACTGCTGGCCAGGGTCATTAAGTACTTTCCTTATCCCATTCAGATTTACGCTCCAGACGGAAAGTCGGTGCTGGTGAACAATGCTTTGCTGGACGAATATAATGTCAGCAGCCCGGACATGGTCGTCGGAAAATACAATATATTTAAAGACCCTGACATTATAGCAACAGGCCAGATGGACAAGATAAAGCTGGCCTTTCAAGGGGAAACTGTCTTTTTCCAGGATGTAAAAGTGCCCTTGGAAAGTATTGTGGAGCGCTACGGCCTGCGGGACTTGGATTTAGAGGCAGTATACCAGGACATAACCCTTTTCCCCATTTTCGATGAGGAACAAAAGGTGATATATGTAGCGGCATTTCTTATCAACAGAAGGGTATATCGAGGCAAGGATGAAATTGAAAAGGCAAAAGAGTACATAGAAAGCCACTGGCGGGAGCCCTTTAATTTGAGGGAAACGGCGAAGGTGGCCTGCCTCAGCAAGGCCCAATTTGCCAAGCTGTTTAAAAAGCACACCGGGGTAACACCCCACGAGTATTATATCAATTATAAAATCGAGAGGTTGAAAGAGAAACTGCTGGATACCAACCTAACTATCGCCCAGGCCTTTGCCGCCTGCAACATGAACTATAACGGCCATTCCGCAAAACTGTTCAAGGAGAAGGTTGGTGTCTCGCCTTCTGTATATCGGAAAATGTCGGTGAAAAATAAATAGGCCTTGTTTGCAATGAGAGGAAGCCGAGCTTTGTCACATGATGAAAGCCCGGTTTCTTTTTTTGTCGCAAAATAAGATTTTTCGTACTAACAATAAGCATATTCAGCCTATTCGCACAACAAGTCCTTTTATAAAATATGGCTGAGCGACATGTAAGCTATCGGCAATGCGCTTGAAAGGAAGGTGCTAATGGAAAAAAAAACGAAGGAACAGCTGCTAGATGAACTGACAGAGGTACAGAAAATGCTGGAGAAAAGAACGGAGCTTCAAGGTCACATGATGAGAGATCTTAAATTACTTGTCGCAAATGAACTGCTATTTTCTCAGATAATAGATTTTTTACCTTACCCCATTGCCATTTTTACACCCCAGTATAGTGTGACCATGGTGAACAAGGCTTTTGCGGCGGAAGCTAAAAGGCTGGCTAAGGGCCCTGAAGAAAAGCCGGTTAGAATCGTCCAATACAAGATCTTCGATATGCAGTTGGCTTCGGCCGTCAAGAAGGTCTTCAACGGCTATACCTTCTTTTTAGAGGAGTTAAAGGACCCTTTTTCCATGTTTTCGGGAATTGATGCACAAAGCCCGCTGCCTGGCCATTTCAACAGGGCCGTTATTTTCCCCGTCACGGCTGATGATGGAGGAATTACCCACGCTGTGATTGTGCTTATGCCCTAGATGGATTTTTCCCCTTCTGCGTAAAAAAGGAAGCAAAATATTATGGGAGGTAAGAACGATGAGATGAAATATAGCGGTGTCAGCTGATAACGTCTTTGGAGGATTAATTATTTATTGGAGGAGGATGGAAGTGAAGCGAAGGCGAGTCGTTTCGTTAGTATTGTGCTTCATAATGATATTTACCCTTTGGCAACCTGTATTTGCTGATGGCGATACCCTAACCTGGACCGGGGAAGCTGGTGACGGGTCATGGCATAATGCCGGCAACTGGGATTTAGGGAGAGTTCCCGGCTCAGGTGATAAGGTTGTCATTCCTGAAGAAACTGTAGTAGAGGTGGTTTATGAAACCGAACCGGTAGAACTAGATTGTGCCGGCGATTTGTGGATTGAATCGGGCGGCCATCTCTACCTTACCGGCACTTCCTACCTGAGATCTTTCGATGATTATGTGTTTGATATTTTTGGTGATGGAAACATCACGATAACGGGAGAGGGCAGCGAACTACATTTGGACGAAGGTTATATAGAAGGAGAGGGTACCCTAACTATTGATCCGGGAGCCAGCTTGATTCTGGATACGGGCAGTGTTGAGGACGGAGCAGGGATAGGCTGGCATTTAGTTAATGATGGCCAGGTACTGGTCGAGAGTGGTTGGCTCTTTCTATACGGTAGCGGTGAGGGCGAAGGAGCATTCACCATAGCCGAAGAGGCTAGCCTCATATTTGAGGGTACTTTTAACGTTGGCGGAGATGTGATAAATAGTGGCGAGCTTTACTTATGGTACAATGCCAACGTCTATTTTGAAGGGGATTATCGGCAGGATAATACAGGCTTAACAACTATTAATATCGATAATTCAGATGAATATGGCAAGCTGAACATTGGCGGCGAAGCCAACCTGGACGGAACATTGGTAATAGATATTTATTATTACCCTGCACCGGGGGCATCTTTTGAAGTCTTGACTTATGGCTCCAGGAACGGTGAGTTTTCCGAAATCATTATCGATCGGGATGACGTGGAATTTGAGGTGGAATATAGGGAAAACAGCCTCGTATTGTCCGTAGAGGCTGATACTGAACCGCCGGAGCTGATAAGCCTGATCCCGGAAAGCGGAGCTACTGTCCCGCCAAATCTTGACAGGCTCACAATGGTGTTCAGCGAACCTGTATGGGGCGACTGGAATAAAAGTGGGAGTGTCTATAATGCAGAAACTAACAGCCATGTGCGATGGCTAAATTTCAGTGAGTATGATGATCAAAATATTTCCGGGAACGGCACCGATACCATCACCCTCTACATTCCAGCCGGTACCTTTGAGATGGGCAAGAGCTATTATATAGAAATTGACGAAGGGGCCCTGGTAGACAGGGGCGGAAACGAGTTTGCCGGCATCAGCGGCAGCAGCGAATGGACCTTTACGGTGTTAAACGATACCCAGCCGCCGACGGCACCGGCAAATCTGC
>LFSJ01000125.1 GCA_001512695.1 Tepidanaerobacter sp. DTU063
GAAAGCGCTTATCTAGTCTTGCATTAGTGTATGCAATTAGCAGTATAAATAGCATTATTCCAAAGTAGCCAAAATTAATATAACCTTCACCAAAAAAATTCATTGAGATATTTGAAAAAGACAATCTCGACAGACCAGAAACAAAATGTCCACTACCTACAGATTTTCCTGGCCATAGTGCTCGTGGCACAAAAAATAACACTGTTGTTAACAACTGTTTACCATATGTGATTATGTCATCGCTTATAACTCTCATAAACATTTGATAAGAATCAAAATGGCCTTGGTTAAACATAGCGAAGTCGAGTCTAAAAACAAGATCTGAAATGCTTGTTATACGTCTAGCTTGAGATCGGTCATTTTCATGACCTCCCTTACATGTATTTACACCAGCAAGCTGATGTACAAATACATTATAAAGGACGCATCGAAGTGGCTCACTTCGAATCGGAACGGTGGATCAGTGTCTTCCGGAATGGTGGCTCAGTCATGGCCGGACTGGTGGCTCAATTGGGTCCGTAATACTCAGTTATCAAGTTCCCGGATAAACTCCTCTATTGAAACTCCTTCCCAAGATATGCCGTAGAACATTTCAGTCTTAGGTGTACCGAAAAAGCCATGCAGCATTGTCAGGTGTACATCCTTTCTTCAACATGGATCGTATCAAACCATACGTATCAATACGTGAGATCCAGCCAGGCCAGCGATAGTGGCCATCGCTATCGGTATGTAAAACTGTGGGTGCTTGTTCTTGGTTAGACAAGCAGCTCCTCCATCCAGCATGCTGTTGACTAGCTCTGCATCAAGGCTTGTCCCTATTGACCAACTCACTACCAAATCATCAAAGCAATCGATAATGGGCGAAAAATAGACTTTGCCTGCTGGTATGCCGAACTCTGTAATATCAGTTACCCATTTTTTATTTGGTTTATCTGCGTGAAAGTCACGTTCAAGAAGGTTTGGTACAGCGGGGCTTATTTCGCCCATATAGGAATTATACCTGCGTTTTTTCCTTCCTGATGCCATGTTCTTGTGCAACTTCCGCAGCAGAGGTATCTCTCGTACATAGGGAAATAACAGCATCCTTTTTCTGTTCTTGAGAGAATTGTACCATAGCACCATGAGTAATGCGAGCTTTTCTATCTCCTGGGGCTAATTCAGCACTCCATTGTGCTAAAAGAGTTCTTGAAGGGTAGCCCAGAATTCTTACAGTTCGCTAATGCTCCGCCCATGTTCAAGGTAGTAATTGACAGCCTTCTGCATCTGCTCATTGGTATATTTGGGTTCTCGGGCATAGCCAGTGTGCAAGTCACCATTTTCTACATACTCATTATGCCAGCGAACAAGCCCATTGCGGCTGGGGTAACCCAGTTCTCTGATGGTGTCTGCCACACTATAATCGTATTTGATATAAAGCTTCACCGCTCTCATCCGATCCTCATATGAATACACGGACATCCTCCTGTCTATTAAGTCCAGGATTTTGTCCGCACCCCCAATCTCTCCATTATATTATGCCACTAACAGCTGTCGGATTACACCCTTGAGGTGTTGATTAATGGCTCTAACATAGTCCTCATGGTCGTAGAATGCGGTTAGATCAACATCTCACTGGTTCATCTTTCAAGACATGCAAAAAATTCAGTCCAGCTGGATTCCTCACTGTCTCCGATCATGATGCCCATGGTATGTTAGTTAATGTTATTTTTTATCCACTTACCGTATAAAGATGATCAAGCATCGAGAATGAGTAAATCCGTTCTTACAAGCTTTTTTTCGATTCTTATGAGTGTAGAGTTTCTATCTGGCCTCAACTAACACATAGATGCACCGTAGAGACCTACTTGGTATACTTAATTGCAGGCTAGAATTTCAAGATCTATCGAATACTATACTTTTCCTGTTACTGGGTTTTCCATTCAGATGGCGTTCTCTTTAAGCTCTACATAGCTGTTGTCAGCCAAGTTCTACACGGTTTCATGCTTCAAATGCTTGAGATGTCCGCATTAAAAACTATCAAGTGTTCTGAGTATCGGGAATTTCGCAACCTCAATGCGGCTTTGGCGTTGGTTATCCTATCGCTGTTCAATCTCGGCTCGCAGCGCCTCGGCCAAAAACGCTTCATAGATCCACTGGTTTTTTTGTACATCTCAAAACGCTCCTATCGTATTCACACCGCAAAATTTGATCAATAGTTATAAAACATTCTCGTATATTTTCAGGTACTTTTTAAATATCTGCTCTTTATTAAAGTTCTCTCGCACATGGTTTACACATGAATCTCTATAGTACAATTTCTCATGCCTTTTTACTCTCCTAATTGCTGTTACTAAGCCCTCAAGATCACCCTTGGATACTACATACCCACAATTCTGACCTATGCTCTCAGAACTACCACCTGTATCAAATGTAATTACAGGAGTACCACATGCCAACGCTTCTAGGTTTGTAGTTGGAAAATTGTCCTCTAGTGTTGGATTAACAAATACGTCAGCCGCAGAGTAAATACCAACCAATTCTTCTAGACTGTCTGTTCTAGTCATACCTATTATTTTTTTGGGCAGGTTCTTTAACTGTTTTTTATCAAGTCCTACAAGAACTATCACTTCGTCTTCTTCGAGTTGCTCGCATAGCTCTACAAAATACCTAAGTCCTTTACGGCCTTCCCATCTATTAGCTACACCTAATATTATAAACTTATTATTCAAATTCCTCTTCACACGAAAATGGCTTTCAATAGGCTTGAAACATGTAACATCTATTCCATTATGAATTACCTCAATGTGATACTCACCCAGAAACGACTCTGTGACTAACCGAGCTAACCACTTCGACGGTGAAATCAGAACTAGTTCATTAACACCTGTAAAAGACCTTCTCTTTCTTAAATAGTTATCTCCAGAGTTATCGCGCAAAAGGCTCTTTGGATATCTGTATGTCTGCGGGCAGATATTGCATTGCACCTTCCATTTTTCGCAGCCAATGAAATCAAAATGGGCACAATGTCCCGTAAAAGCCCAACAATCATGCAAGGTCCAAACTACGGGTCTGTTCCTTTCCTTTAGATATTCAAATAGGATTTCATAATTGATGTAGTAACCATGTATATTATGTAGATGGATTATATCAGGATTTAGTGAGTCAATATGGTGAATGAGCGACTTCGTTGCTTTGGCAGATCCAAGTCCATGCTTGTCCAACAAGCGGGTCAAAGCTACGTGGGAATACACATCCCACTGCGAGCCTATCTTTATAGCGTTATTACATTTCCTAGGATAACCCCTACCATACGCAATATAACTCTCGTGACCGTTATTAACCAAGAAATTATGTATATCTGTAGCGATTCGACCTGTACTTCCAGTACCACAAACGGTATTGATTTGCAAAACTCTCATTGCACCCGCTCCACTAGGTTCCATTTTCCATATCGAGAACTGTCAAAGCCCATATTCTCTTATGCGAAATGGATAGTTGTCTCTATTATAGGCTTTTTTNNGCTCAGTGATCTATGAGCTATTTGGCTAGACCAAACCCGTACTTGACGCGATGGGTAAGCTGTCTTCAAAACTGCATTCAATTGCTCAACCGTAACATTTTCCCTGAGCACCAGCTCAACAAATCCTCCTCCGCCAGCACCACATAGCTTGCCCCCATAAACATAAGGTTCACACACCTGCAAAATACTATCTATGAAAGCGTTAGTGCTTCCAGGATCCAAACGCTTGTTCAATTCCCAATGATG
>LFSJ01000114.1 GCA_001512695.1 Tepidanaerobacter sp. DTU063
CAATTCTATTTTGGTCCATTCTTCATCGGTTGGGCTTTTGGTATAAATATCGTTGCCCCCTACAGCAACAAACCTGTTGTTGCCGAAAGTTACTGCCCTAAACTGCGGATCCGAAATATCCCCAGTGCAATCAAGTTCCCAGTTCACACCATCATCTGAGGATAAAATGGTGCCGCGGGTTCCTACAGCAACATATTTCCCGGCCCCGTAGCTGATATCAAAATAGATGGCAGATGTGGGAGGTATTTCTTTCTCATACCAAATAAAGTTAGGCCTTTGATTGGTAATTACTGATAGCACATCTGATGGTTCGGATTCATTGCCGTTGCCGTCCACTGCGATAACCTTGAAAGTATACTCGCTTTCAGGTTCAAGGAAACTGTGGCCGATCTTTAGCACCGTGAAACTGGTGGTTTCCGTGCTGCCGATAAGCACAAAGTCCCCATACTTCTTCCCATAAATATCATACCCGATGGGACCATAGTCGTCGCTGGAGGGGTCCCATTGCAAGGTAATCGATGTAGACGTCTTTGAAGAACAGAGCAGATTTGCCGGTGCCGTCGGCGGCTGGGTATCGTTTAACACCGTAAAGGTCCATTCGCTG
>LFSJ01000107.1 GCA_001512695.1 Tepidanaerobacter sp. DTU063
TTAATTACTGGAGAAAATTTAGGCAAAATACGGGTTCAAGTGAACCCGTATTGTAAGCTTTTACTTTATTTCTACAGTTGCGCCGACTTCTGCCAGTTTCTCTTTTATCTGTTCGGCTTCTTCCTTTGAAACCTTTTCCTTTACAGGCTTTGGAGCATTGTCAACTAACTCTTTTGCTTCTTTTAGGCCAAGACCTGTAAGCTCTCTTACTGCCTTGATTACCTTGATCTTTTGATCGCCAACAGAAGCGAGGACTACATCAAATTCTGTCTGCTCTTCTGCAGCTGCTTCAGCAGCAGCACCGGCAGCGGGTGCAGCAGCTACTGCTACGGGAGCTGCGGCAGTTACTCCAAACCTTTCCTGAAGTTCCTTTACCAATTCTGACAGTTCTAAAACAGTCATATTCTCAATGGCAGCAATAATATCTTCCTTTGTCATTTAAAGTTCCTCCTTTTAAATTTAAAAATAGTTTTCTCTACACAGATATTTTTAAGTTATGTTTATGAAGCTTTTTTATCCTGTATAGCCTGCAACGTGTAAACCATATCGCGGATGGTGCCTTCCAGCACGCCAACGATGCCGTATAGAGGTGATTGAATCGCACCAACCACATTCGCCAGTAGCTGTTCCTTCGGCGGCATCTTTGCCAGTTCGCCGATGACGCTCTTATCGGCAACTTTGCCTTCCACAACTCCTGCCTTTATCTCCAATTGCTTGTGGGTTTTTGCAAAATCCATCAATATCTTGGCAGGAGCCACAGGATCTTCATAGCTAAAGGCTATGGCCGTAGGGCCTTCTAAATGCTCATCCAAATTAAACTCAAAATCTTGTATCGCTATTTTTGTCAAAGTGTTTTTTACAACCTTATACTCCACATCCTGCTCTTTAAGTTTGCGCCTGAGCTCCGTTATCTCTGCAACGTTTAGTCCGCGATAGTCCGTTAGTATTGCAGTACGGCAGCGGCCAAACCTATCCCTAATTTCTTCTACAGCCTTAACTTTTGCCTCCTTTATTGCCACTTTTTCACCTCCCGGATTTAATTAAAAAAACCTTTCTGCAGAACAGAAAGGCTTATCTCTAATACACAAAGTCTGATGCACGGTACTTAAAACCACGCCTATGCCTTTTCGCCTCGGTAGGAAATTAAGCCCTAAGGCACCTACTGTCTGCAGCGCAAAATGAATATTAAATTTGCTCAGTTGCTGATTATTCCATGACCTTCTGTGGGTTGATTTTGATTCCAGGTCCCATGGAGCTGGAAATTACTACACTCCTCAAGTACTGACCTTTGGCAGCAGCCGGCCTCGCTTTTATAACGGCATCCATAAAGGCCCTGAAGTTTTCGGTTAGCTTTTCCGTGCCAAAGGATTTCTTCCCAATAGGAGCGTGGACAATTCTGGTCTTATCTACCCTGAACTCTATTTTACCGGCCTTGATCTCTTTGACGGCTTTACCTACGTCAAAGGTCACGGTGCCTGCCTTTGGATTGGGCATAAGACCTTTGGGGCCTAATATTCTGCCGAGCTTTCCTACCTGACCCATCATATCGGGTGTCGCAACGGCTACATCAAAATCCAGAAAACCGGCCTGAACCTTGGCAACCAGATCCTCTGATCCTACTATATCTGCACCGGCCTCTTCAGCCTCGGCAACTTTGTCGCCTTTTGCAAAGACCAGCACTCTTACACTTTTTCCGGTTCCGTGAGGAAGAACAACTGTACCCCTGACCTGTTGGTCCGCATGCCTGGGGTCAACGCCCAAGCGCACTGCTACTTCAATGGTCTCGTCAAAGTTCTTTACAGCCGTCTTTAGCACAAGCTCTATGGCTTCATTGACTTCGTAGTGCTTTGTCCTATCTACTAGCTTTAATGCTTCTAAATATTTCTTTCCACGCTTTGCCATATCTTAAACCTCCTTGTGGTATTAGCGGAAAAATCCTCCCACTTAATAGCTTATTCTACTGTAATGCCCATGCTCCGGGCAGTACCTTCAATCATTTTCATAGCAGCCTCTAAAGTATCGGCATTTAAATCTACCATCTTCAGTTGGGCAATTTCCTCTATATCCTTTTTGGTTACTTTGCCAACCTTGCTCTTGTTGGGTTCTCCGGAAGCCTTCTCAAGGCCTGCCGCTTTTTTCAGCAGCACCGAAGCAGGCGGTGTCTTTGTCACAAAACTAAAAGACCTGTCCTGATATACCGTAAGTACTACCGGTATAATTAAGCCTGCTTGAGAGGCAGTTCTTTCATTAAATTCCTTGCAAAAATTCATTATATTTATCCCCGTAGGACCAAGGGCAGGACCTACTGGTGGAGCTGGCGTTGCTTTGCCGGCAGGAATCTGAAGTTTGACTACAGATATAACCTTTTTTGCCATTGGCGCACCTCCTGTTTTGACAATTCCTAAATTTTTTCTATTTGGTCAAAGCCCAGTTCTATGGGAGTTTCTCTTCCGAACATGGAAATAGACACTTTAACCTTTTGCTTGTCCTGATTAATCTCTATGATTTTACCAACGAAATTTTCGAAAGGTCCCGATGATACTTTCACATTTTGGCCGAGAGCAACATCCAATTTCGCCTTGGGCTCTTCTATGCCCATTTGTTTCAAAATAAACTTTGCCTCAGATTCTTGAAGGGGAATGGGTTTACTGCCTGCACCTACAAAACCGGTAACCCCCGGTGTGTTTCGCACCACATACCAAGAATCATCGGTTACTATCATATCAACGAGTACATATCCCGGAAATATCTTGCGCTGAGTGACTTTCCGTTTTCCATCTTTAACTTCTATTTCCTCCACCATAGGAACTAGGACCTGGAAAATTTTATCCTGCATTCCCATGGACTCAACGCGTTTTTCCAGATTTGTCTTTACCTTATTCTCATAACCGGAATAAGTATGAATCACATACCAATTTCTAGACATATTGCCGGGCCGTGCCCAACCTCCCTCAATCATCGGAGAATTAGCGATACTATCTTGAAGAAGACGGTATCAGCTATCCATAAAAAACCAGTGACAATGGCGACAGATACGAACACTACGATAGTATATGTGATAAGGTTACTCTTGTCTGGCCAAGTTACCTTTCTCATCTCAGACCTTACTTCTCGAAAAAACTTGCCCGTTCTTTTTACGATGCCCTCCTTAGCCGCTGCCATAAGCATCCTCCTATTTTATTTGGTTTCTTTGTGCAGTGTATGTTTTCCGCAGCGCCTGCAGAATTTGTTAAACTCTAACCTATCAGGGTTATTCTTTTTATTCTTCTGTGTGAAATAATTCCTCTCTTTACACTCAGTGCATGCCAATACTATGTTAACCCTCAATGAGTACACCTCCTAGTGCCTGTTTCAATAAGTGCAAGGATTTTTCGCTAGATAGTCACTTTAATAAATTTATCATAATTAATTTCTATTGTCAATAAAGACAATTAAAAAAGGGGAATCTCCGGATTCCCCTTTTTTTCTCTATTATTCGATAATCTCAGCTACTACGCCGGCACCTACGGTCTTGCCACCTTCGCGAATAGCAAATCTGAGACCCT
>LFSJ01000078.1 GCA_001512695.1 Tepidanaerobacter sp. DTU063
GGTAACGGGGCTTTCAGATAGTTCATCGAGAAACATCTGCCAATCCGGCATGGCTTTCGTGAACGATATCTGCCCCATAATAAGAATCACGGGAAGCAATATCCATATAGGCAGGATGATTCTGTCTCTTCGCAAATAAAACTTAAGCAGTTTTCCTGTACCGGCAAAATGATTTCCATTCATGCCAGTTCAACTCCTTTCCCATAACTGATCTCCATAGTGTCGTAAGAACAGTTCTTCAAGGGTAGGAGGTTCTGCAATAAGGGATTTAATACCCATTGGGGCTAGAACTTTCATAACTGTATCCATGGCATTGGAGTCAACAGAAAAGCGCCACTTCTCTCCATTTTGGGTTACATCGTAAACCCCTGGCAGCTGTTTTAAATTTACAGGCTTAGCAAGCTCCACAGTTACAGTTGTGCGTGTTAAATGCCGTAGTTCTTCAAGGGTACCTGATTCAACGATTTTCCCCTGCCTGATAATTCCCACCCGGTCACAAAGGGCTTCTACCTCTGCAAGGATATGACTGGAGAGAAAAACGGTCTTTCCCTGCTTCTTTAGTTCGAAGACGCATTCCTGAAAAACCTGTTCCATCAACGGATCAAGACCGCTGGTAGGCTCGTCTAAAATGTACAGTTCTGCGTCCACAAGAAATGCTGCTACCAAGGCCACCTTTTGCCGGTTTCCCTTTGAATAGCTGCGGCATTTTTTCTTAGGATCCAGTTGAAACCTGTCCAGCAGCGCCTTGCGGCGGGAGGAATTTATTTTACCGTAAAGGCTTGCCAAAAAATCAATCACCTCGCCGCCGGTCAAGTTTGGCCATAATTTCACTTCCCCCGGCACATAGACAAGGCGGTGATGAAGGTCTACAGCATCATGCCAAGGGTCACAACCTAGCATTTTTGCCTCTCCGCCACTTTTTCTAAGCATCCCTAAAAGGATACGTATTGTAGTGGTTTTGCCTGCCCCATTGGGACCGATAAAGCCATAAACTCGCCTTGTCTTACTGTAAGATCAAGACCTTGTAAAGCAGCGTTCTTCCCAAAAAACTTAGTGAGCTTCCTTGTTTCAATGACATTCATTAAATGTCCCCCCATCATTTATAAAACGCTTTACGTAGCTCGTTAAGATAACCATCGAACTCATTGCGGATTTTTTCAAAATCAAACTCCAAGACATCAGCACTTTTAAATTGCTCCAGTATTTGATTTGCATATCCGCCTACAGCCCAGAAAATCAATTGCTTTGATTTTTCCGCATCCAGCTCGCTGCGAAAGCAGGATGTGTCTATATCCCCATAAAATCTTTCATATAAGCTAGTTTCCACCATCTTACGTCTTTTTGCCAATTCATCCTTTACCACCTCAGAATCGGTGTAAACCGCTACCCTTGTAAAGTCAAAAATCCAGGGGTGTTTTTGCATCAGCTGAATTTTAAGCAAACAAGTTTGCCGCAACCGTTGAAAGATATCCTTTTCGTCTAAATTAATCTGGCTAAAATATTCCCTTTCCAGTACCTCCAAACAATAGTCGTAAAGGGATAGAAAGAAATCCTTTTTATTGTTGACATAGTGGAACATCAATGGCTTTGAAATACCTGCTTCCTTAGCGATAACATTGGTTGACGCTTCATCATAACCCTTTCTGGCAAATTCTTTTAAGGCAGCATTTAAGATAGCGTTTCGCCTTTCAGGTTTTAAACTCAAAAATTTTGAGAACAATCATCTTCCTCCTTGAACATCTTAAATTTGATGTTCACATTTTTCAGGCCGATATTTTTTATAGTTCCCCCGGAAACATATCCAAGCAGGCCGGCACCAGACATACCTGCATCATCAATATAGAGCCCCGTGATTGTGTGGCCATCACCGTCAAAGGTCCCTGAAAAACTTCTACCACTCTTTCCAATTGGAACCCAACCCCTGCCACCGTTAAATGAAGTATTTGAATTGTCATATACTGAAAGGTCAATATCTGCCATCAGTCTATAATAGGCACTGTTATAGGTTGTATCTCCTTTATTCACCAACTCGGCAAGTTTTACAAGCTGCTCTGCCGTGGCAATCAGAAAGGGTCCTTTTTCCGTGCCCTGGCCTATAAAATATGGGTCGGTCTTGTCTTCTATATATGCAGGAATATCAACGGCCTTGCCAAAGAGGCCTGGCAGTTTGCCGGTTTCTGTCGTCCAGCCGCCTTCAGGAGCGAAGCGTCCACCGATTGTTTTATCTGCTTTGATGCCATTTGCATCTATGTTCTGGCCATCAACACCATTTGCTTCGTCAGTAGGCAACTTGGGGTTGTTATTTATCGTTACGGTCATGTATGTAAATGCCGCATTGTTTGATAAGGTTCCTTGATTATCCCCTACTACCCGTGCTACTACACTTGATGCGGCTATATTGAAATTCAAGGCTGCACAGTTTTCTACATTGCCATTTTCTATCTTTCCTGCCACACCTCCAGCAATAATGCCCTCTACCTTTCCCATGGCATAGCAGGACTCTACGCTGCCGCTTTCTATTAAACCTGCCACTCCTCCTGCATTTGAGCTGCCGCTGACAGAGACGCTGCTGTAGCAATTACAAATAACGCTATTTCCACAAACTTTTCCTGTAATTCCTCCAGCAGTGTCGCCATTTACAGTACCTGTAACGTAGCATCTCTCTATTGTTACGTTATTTATATAACCGGCTAGTCCACCTGCATAGTCGCCGCCATTTATATATATGTCTTGCAGACCCAGATTTTCGATTTTACCCTCGCTTACCGCTCCAAATAGCCCTGCGTACTCAAGGCTCCTGTCGTCAATGTAAAGGCCTGCAATGGTCTTGCCGTCTCCATTAAATTGACCTTTGAAGGGATTGTCAATCGTCCCTATGGGCATCCAACCTTTGCCGCTTCTGTAATTTTTCCCGTATGATGAAAGGTCTATGTCCCTTCCAATTTTTAAATGGACTTTAGCTTCGTTATTGTTGAATATAAAGGTCTCAAGTCTCCCCATGTTTACAAGGGTAGCTATCTCCGAAAGCTGTGCCGCCGTGGTAATGATGAGGGGGTCTGTCTCGGTAGCATTGCCTGCCAGCATAAGTGTCATCTTTCTGGCAGGGGGTATGTATACCGTAATCCTTGGTGCTTCCACTCCCGGTAAAAGTACATAGCCTTCCCCTAGCTTTGCGGTAAATACGTAAAGGCCCGATTCGGGAAAGTTTTGGTCATAATCTCTGTCTGCTTCCCAGGTTACGGGGATGTCTATGACCTTGCCTTCCACAATTCCCCTCACCTTTTCTGGAAGTATGGGGTTTTTTGTGTTTTGCCAGCGAAGGTCCTCTTCAAATTCTTCAAAGGAGCTGATGGTGCCCTGTAGCTTCTCTTCATGCACCGTCACGGTGATGACGGGTGGGACAGCACTTAGGGTAAAACCCGAGATTTCCGCCCTGAAGGTGTATACGCCGGCAGTATCGCCGTCGTATTCGGGAATTGATTTCCAGCTTACAGGAACCGGAATTTCCATCGTTCCAGGCGCAGATGAATCCTCTTCTTGAACGTCTTTCTCATAAATGATTGAATCGAACTCTGCATCATCAGAAGCATATACGGCATCTGTAACTGCTGCTTCGTCCTCCATGGCAAGCTTTACCGTTGCAATCAAAATAGCCGGCAAATTTAGCTCGGATTTTTTAGTGCCAAGAGGCACTTCCTGTGCTGCAATTTCCGCTGCCAATTCTTCAAAGGCAACGATCTCTAATTTTGGGTCAGATTCAGCTTGATAATTTCCTGAAGCAAGAATCTCACCTGGAGTTGTAACTCCCAATATGAAGACTAAAGCTAAAATTGCAGACAGGATTTTTTGATTCCTTTTGTTTTTCAAGTTATCCAATCCTTTCCAAGTAAAATTCACATGTTTTTCCGTCGGCGATACCTACTGCACAGCACCGTAATGGCCACTGCCGCCATAAATGCAATAACGCCCACCAGCACGTAACCACTCGCATCTTCCGAAAGCAATGCTAAACCGTAAGGTTGCGGGACATTGCCCTGCCCTCCATCAGCCAGGGTGCCGGCCATCATCATGAGGGTAAGCACTTGAAGGAAACACAGCAAGCTAAGTGCAGCCGCCAATCTTATTTCTCGCTTCCTATGCAGAGTCACTACGCGGCGTTCCTCCATCGCCGTGCGCATTTCCGTATCATACAAAATTACACCTCTTTTAGACATAAAAAGTCTTCTATTTACTTAAATACATAAAATGTAAAAATTCCCCACCGAAATGCAATTTTTATAAAAATTTTTTAGGCATACAAAAAGAGCTCCCTTTCGGCAGCTCTGTACATTTCTCATTTTATCTGTTTTGACCGCAACAGTTTGGAAACTCCTATACCGGAAAGTGCTGTGATGACAGGTATAAACAAACCTATTGCCTGCGCTATCCCACCCGCACTCAAAAGCAAGTTGTAAATAGCATGAAAGGTAATGGCGATGCTCAGAAGGCCAAAGGTTCCCGCTACCTTCAGCCATGGCCGCTCCCACACATACAGGAGGCCCTGTCCCACAATGACCCCGCAGATAATATGCATGGCACCTGCACCGAAGCCGCGCATCAGCAAAAACAGAAGATGGGATGAGCCATTTTCAATAAGGTAGCAGACATTTTCAAAAGTTACAAAACCTTCCGCCACAAAGAGGATGGCGCTTCGTGCTTCCCGGAACGTCGGTTCAAATACCAGCAGGTAAAAGAGTATAGGCAGAAGTTTCATGGTCTCTTCAATAGCCGGTGCCAGCTCTACCGTTGCCTGTTCCAAGTCAGCACCGTATAAACTGGCAAAAAAAGTGTTGATGTAGGCTGACAAAAGGCACATGCCCATGCCCGCAATGAAAAAGGCAAGACTCTTCCGGCTGGCCTTGTCCAAAAACAGTATGGCAATCAGCAACGGGGCAGCAATGCAGACAAAAACATTTTCAATATAGATCACGCTGCCACCGCCTTCTTCAAAGTGGGAACAAAGCTAACAAGTGTTGCCGTCAGCAAGAAGTCAAACCAATAATAGGGGTTTGAAAGGCTGTTTCCTGTCCAATAGCAGGAGGTAACCCATAGGCAATATTCAACCAGGAAAAATGCCATTACCGACATGTGAAAGTGTTGATGGTTGTGCACTACATCAGCCCCAAAGCAAAAGCACTATAAAAGCAGGTGAGTAAAAACCACACCTGCTCTTTGGTCCGTATATATAATATTGCAGCATAAATAAAACACACCGATAAACTCATGAGCTGTATGGCATTGTCAATTATTTCAATCATTTTCATGTTCCCCTTTGCTTTTCTGCCTCTGGGGCTGCAGAAGGAAACAGAGGATGGTCAGGCAAACGCCAAGGGAAAATGACAGCAGACCAACCAGCACGTAACCCAGAGCCTTTCCCCTATAAAAGATGCTTGCCATTATGCCCCTATTGCCATATGCCCCGCCGGAAAGTCCAGCTATAATGTGGGGCATTGCAGTACTTACACTCACTACGATAGCCAAGCAGGCTGCAACAGCTGCTAAACCAATAAAGCGGTGCCGCCGCTGCCTTTTTTCTCGTTCGAGCTCCCTTACGCGCCTTTCCACAGCTGCAATTCGCTCATCAACAGTTCGCACCGGTTATCCCCTCCCGTTCCAAAAGCAGGCGCAATTTTTTTTGCCTCGCTCCAGCAGATGATCTATCTGTTTTATGCTTTTGCCCATAACCTGTGCAGCCTGTGCATAGCTCATGTTCTCAAAATACACCAGATATAAAACTTCGCAGTGGTCCGGATTAAGCTGCTCCATGCACTTTTGCAGGGTGAGCTTTTGTTCTTCATCCTGCAAAAGTACTTCAACCAGCAATTCGCTTTCCGGTTCATCCCCCAGGCTTTCAAGGCTAAATAAGCAATAACTATTACGCCTTTTAGCGTGTCTCAGAGCAAGGTTGCGAGCAGTTTTATAAAGATAAGGCTTAAATCCATTCTCAACAAGCCTTGGCTTGGCACTTATCATGCGTGAAAAGGCTTCTATCATCAGGTCTTCTGCCTCATGTATATCGTGAATGTAGCCGTTGATATATAGGGTCAGTGCATCTCCATGGCGTTCCATGAGAATGCGCAGAGCATTCCCGTCACCACATAGATAAGCTGTAAAGAGCGCTTCATTTGTCGGTGCTATTGTCATATAGTCACTTCCTGTTAAGTTACCTTTTAAGTTGCCTTATAGATATTAAGATGACTTTATAACATTTTCTAAAATAATTCATTATAATGTCTATACTTTATCATGTTCCTGCAATTGTATCAAGATAATTGTTTTATTTGTCTTTTTATGGTAAAACAAGGTTATTGTATGATAGAATAAAAATTGAATAAATTTCTGCTAAAGTAGCAAATATTATATGAGTAATAAAATTCGCCTCCAAAATACTATAGTCAAGAGAACAGAGGTGAACCTCAATGAACCGGCAATCATTTATGAATCATTTCAATTCATTCGATCGTTCATTATTTCTGAACGAACCATTAAAAAATATGGCCAATTGGGACATACCTTTGCCTATTGGTTATGGGCAGACGACATCTCAACCATCCCTTGTCGCTCAAATGATCATAGAACTTGACCCAGAACCAAATAGCCGTATCCTGGAAATTGGCACCGGATTGGGTTACCTGACAGCATTGTTGACACCTTTTTGTAGATGGATTTACACTATGGAACGCATTCCGGAACTTTTAGAATCCGCGCAAAGACGACTTGCGAAACTTGGCTATCAAAACATTACCTATCGTCTTGGTAACGGTCATTATGGATGGGCTGAGGAAGCACCTTTTGATCGAATCATTGTATCCGCTGCTGCAGCTGAGGTACCCCAAGCTTTACTGGAACAACTATCATCTAACGGGCGAATGGTGGTTCCCGTTGGCCCTCCCAAAATGCAGGATTTATTGCTGATTACTAAAGATGGTTCAGATCATATAAAACGACAAATTATAACTAAAGTATCTTTTGTTGAGCTTGTAAATGATGAAATCACCCTATAAAATGGTTTGCTACATGTGAGATTATATTTCTATTGCTTATTTAATGGATACTATCCTCTTTTTAACAGTTCAATAGCCTGCTGGTTACCCATGCTTCTATCTTTTTCTTCTTATTTTCTTGAACATCGCTATTTCTCATCTCTTAGTAATCTCCTTTGAAAAAACTGCTATTAAAAATTATGATAATAGTTTCCGCGAGAAAAAACCCGAGCATCAATTCATTAATTATTGTACAATAAATCTTTTCAAATAATTTACATACCGCGAGCGAACTGTGACATAATAAATAATATTCAAAATCAAAAATACCCCTATAACTACCAAGAATTGATTTAAAACTGACGAATACAATACTGTTTGCAGCACGTTTATTGCAAAATATGTGTGAACGCTCGCAAGAATGTAAGGAACAAAAAACAACATTGCGATTTGAATACTGGCCACCTTTTTCATTTCCCCAAAACTTAATCCCAGTTTTGACATACCGATATACTTACTCTTTTCCTGATTCAAATCCGTATATAGCCTAAAATACAGGAAACTGCTGGCCCCCAAAAAGAATATGACTCCCAGGAAGAATCCTACATATAAAAACAATTTCTTATTTTGATTTTCTAAATTATACCCTTCTATCCTTGTTGACCAGAAATATATGCCATGTTCACCTACACCGAGCTTTTCTCTAAGTTTTTCGGTAACTTCAAGGGTATTTAGCCAATCGGGAATATCATAGGAATATGAATGGTATTTTTCTTGTATATTTGCTATTTTATCGTACGTTTCATTGTTAACAACCACCAGATTTGGAAACAAGCCTGAGTAAAATATAACTTTGGGAGCTATCCCAGCCACTTCAAGATTTATTTCTCCATCATCAAGAGTGATGTTTTTCTGGCTCAATGTCTTGTCTCTTTTGGGATCAAATCTTACATATATTGGGACTAGTAATGCCTGGTCTTTATTCAACGCCACCTGATCCAAGCCCAAGGCAGACGCACGGTTGTTATAATCCGATTGCTTAATAATATGGATTGTATAATTATCCTTTGAAACTTGCTTTATAATTTCGCTCTTGTACTTTTCGTACTGAAATCCATGGCTCTCCAGCATTTCATCAATAGTCTTTATATGCTGCAGCTCATTTTCATTACTGCTATATGATGTGTAAGTAAGTGTAAAAGGGTTGTCCTTTAGTGACTCATCCTTTACTACTGAACTTAATGCATACACCCCTGTTATAGCAGTAAAGGCAACGGCAGAAAGAATTGTGACTAAAAAAAGCATACCCGTGTTATCTCTAATCCGATAGATGAGATCGGAAATCCACAGCATATTTGTTTTGTTCATGTAAAAACTTCTATTCCTCTTCAACCGGGATAGTACAAAAATACTCAACTGGGAGAAAAACAAGTAGGTTCCAACAATTACGGAAGTTGTCAAAATTACTTCGGTATACTGGGCATTTTCAATAAACAAGACAATCTTGTCCAACAATGGATTTATATCATACAATTGCGGAGATAAGGCCATAAAATACCCCGAACCTAATAACAGAACTGCTGCAATGGATTGGAATAAGGAAAATCTTATCTCCCTATTAGGTCTTTTTGCTCCATGTAAAAGATTTTTGATACTATTTGTGCGTATTATAAATGGAGTTAATGCTGAAATACCTAAAAAAATTAATGTAAAGAATCCAGTAGTCAGCAATATGGCTTTATATGGGAAATAAAACGACAGTGATTCATATGACAGAATATTACCTAAAACCATTAAAAAAAGCTTGGAAAATACTAATCCTAGGGCAATACCCACAATAATAGCCAAACATCCTATTATCATATTTTCCAGGAAAACCAGCAAACTTAGCTGTTTTTTGGTCATTCCAAGTATCATCAGAATTCCAAATTCCTTGCTCCTAACTTTCAAAAACGCACTCACTGAAATCAAAACGAATAAAAATGAAAATACGAGTATGGCCATCTCGGTTTGACCAATTATCAGTTCAACTGCCCCACCCCTTTTGCTTGCTATAACAGGATGAAACAAATTGACCGCAAAAGCGAAAAAGACCATAATAGTAAAAACACTGCTCAAAAAATAAGCCAGATACACCCTTGTATTCCGCTTTACATTATTAAAAGCGAACTGCAGAAGTGTCACTTGCTTCACCCCCGAGCAGCGAAAGCACATCGATAATCTGCTGATAAAATTTGCGGCGGCTTTCACCACGATGAATCTCATTAAAGAACTGGCCATCCTTTATAAATATCACCCGATGACAATAACTAGCTGACATGGGATCATGAGTTACCATTACAGTGGTTACTCCTATTTCCCTGTTGATGCTTTCAAATAGCTCCATAACATCTTTGGCAGCTTTAGAATCAAGATTTCCCGTAGGCTCATCTGCCAGCAGAAGTAAAGGTGAGTGAATAATTGCTCGAGCTATGGCAGCCCGCTGGGCCTGTCCACCTGATACTTCATAGGTTCTTTTGTCGAGAATACTATCTATATTAAGCCTTGAAGCTACTTCCTTTAATTTTTTATCCATAGTAGAAACTTTAGCTCCATCCAGTGTCAAAGGAATTACAATATTTTCACCGATGGTTAATGTATCAATTAAATTAAAATCCTGAAATACAAATCCAAGCTTCTTTCGCCTGAAAAATGCCAGCTTTGAATTATCCAGTTTATAAGGATTTTCACCATTTATCAACACCTCTCCAGATGTAGGGGGGTCTATGGTGGAGATGACATTTAGGAGAGTTGTCTTTCCACTTCCAGAAGGCCCCATAATTCCAACAAATTCACCTTTTTCGATAGTTAAGTTGATATCTTTCAGTGCACAGAATTGAACCTTTTCTCCATATATTTTTAAAATATGTTTTAACTTTAAAATCTCCAATTCCAAACACCCTTTCGGCTTTTTTTAACTTTATTTTAAGGTATCCGTGCACCGCCTGCTATCGACTATTATTACACCAACCTTACATTAATGTAATATTTAACCTGAAAAGATAATCCTAACAGAAGTCCCTTCCCCCGGTTTTGATTCTATTTCTATTCGATGTCCCAATTTTTTGCACACTTTGCTGACAAGGTACAATCCCATACCTGTAGATTCTCCAAACCTTCGGCCGTTTTCACCTGTATAAAAGGGTTCAAAGACCCGCCGGATATCTTTTTTAGGGATTCCGACACCCTGGTCTTTTACCTCCAAAACCTTGCCTTCTTCGCTATCACAAGCCGAAACAATAACTTTTTTGTTTTCACCCTCAGTGTACTTAATAGCATTCACCAGAAGCTGTTCTACTATGAACTTTAGCCATTTCTTGTCTGACTTAACCGTCACATTCGAGTCTATCCTAACTTCCGGATACACCCTTTTGCGAATAAAATACCTTTTTTGCTCATTTATAACTTCAGTTACAATGGAATGCAATAAAACTGTTTCAACGGCAAAATCATGTTCAAAACTTGTAAGCCTCGCCATATTCAGAGCCATGTTCAACCCCCTGCTGATGCGTTCCAACTCTTGCCGGACTTTTTCTACATAAGGTTCCCCTTCGTTTTCCTGTAATATTAGGTGTATTACAGATATAGGTGTCTTCATCTGATGAACCCACTGATTAATAAAGGTCAGGTGCTCAGCCTGTTTTAGTTTATACAGCTGAATTTGTTCCTGGTATAGATTATATTGTGTCTTAAGTAGCCTGTTGATACCTTCTGAAATAGGCGTTGTCCCTGCTGATGATAGGGTGTCTTCAAGTTTGAAAGGCATCTTGTTTAACTTGTTATATAGTCTTTTGTTGGAAAAATAACGGTATAACAAAAATACACCCAGAAGAAAGCTACTTAAAAAAATAAAGTAATATACATTTTCTAATGTCTCAAATCCACCAAGATTTCTATAAAAAATAAATAGAAATAGCATATTGAAAAGATATAATAATACAAATGAAATATGGTCATATAGGAAGATTTTCATCAATATTTCCTCCAGGTTACATTTAGTCTATATCCATATCCTCTTACCGTCTCAAGGGCATCGTCAACACCAATCTCTTGAAACTTTTTTCTAAGACGTGCCACATTTACATTTAATGTGTTTTCTTCTATGAAGACCTGATCGTCCCATAGTTTTTCCATAAGCACATCTCGGCTTACAGCTCTCGGCGACATGCGCATTAATGTTTCAGCAAGCACAGCCTCCTTCTTTGTCAGCACAGTAAAATTGTTGTTAAAATGCAGTTCTGGCCTTTCAGGGTACAAGGTAAGGCCTTCAAGTTCAATTTTTCTTTCTTCAGATACGCCAGGAACATATGCACCATAGCAGCGCCTCAACTGACTTTTTATTTTTGCAATAACTACATCGTAATAGAAAGGTTTTGTTATATAATCATCCGCACCGCTTTCAATTCCCATCACCTGATCCATTTCGCTGTCACGAGCAGAAATCATAATTATGGGAACATTAGATACCTGCCTTATCTTTCTACACCAATAAAAGCCATCGTATTTGGGCAGATTGATATCAAGTAAGACTAGATGGGGCTTCTCTTCAATAAAAACATCCAAAATCCTATCAAAGTCACTTACAATTGTGGGTTTATACCCATACTTCTCAATATGGGAGCTGATAAGCTTTGCTATAGAGGCATCATCTTCAACCAGCATTATTTTGTATTCCATACAATCCTCCTTATAACTAGTGAAAGCAGCAGATTTCTGCTGCTTACTTCTTTTAGGATGTAAAGCGGCCAAAGCTAATCCAAAAAACTTAATTGATTACTTATATTTGAAGATACCTTTCTTATGCTGACCTTGTCCTCTTCTTCCAAGGATCCATACAAAAGTGGAGATTTTGTGCTATGGAGACGGACGTTTTTGTCAACAAGAGCATTATTAAAATTTGCATAGCAGTATAAACATCTATGCTGACATGTGTTATAGGCACCGATATCGATGCTCTGTACACATCCGCAGCTTAACCTTTGGTTGGGATCCTTTTTTATATCAAGTTTTTTACCTATTATTTTCGATATTAGCTCATCGTCAATGCACTTTCCGGGCTCAATTCCGTATTGAGTTAAATCTATGTCCTCACAGCAGGCCTCAAGCTGCAAATTGTACCTTTTTGAGATAAGGGATAGGTGATGGGCAACTTCCTTCATTAGTTCTTCGCTCATCGGCACAAGGTCTATTCCCTTTAAGTTTCTTTCAGTTTTTTTATACATATCTATGAAACTTACCACACACTTTTTTGTATGGCCATTGAGCTCATTTGCCAGGAATTCGAACCATTTTACATGGTGTTTTACATCAAACTTATTAGTTAAGAGGATGGGGTCGTACCTCCATATCACTTTATCTCTTCCAATTCTGGCAGATAATTCTTGAAAAGTCTTTATTAAACATTTCTTATCCGGGACATTGGTCTCAATAGTATTATCATATGGAGTCAAGGTAAACTGGAAGTAATAATTATATCCTGCTAATTGAGACAACCTATTTATCATAGGCTGGGGATTTTTTGTCCAAAAGACAATGCAGTCTACAACATCAGGTGACAAGTTTACTTGGCTCACCTGACGAAAGTTCATTGGATTTCTGACTAAAACAAATCCTTCTTTAATTCTATTTAAAAACCAATCAGAGTAAAAGGCCGGTATGTCTGTCCTTCTGCTTGCACTGATAATCATAATCTCTACTTCCTAATATTCGATTATTGTCAACAGATACTTTTTTGGCAAACAAAATCATATTAAATCCTCTTTACAGCAGTTCACTATACTTCTCAATTAGTCTAAAAGGCTTTGCACAAAAATTATATCAGAAATCATGGCTTTTATGTATCAATCTTATTTCTAAATTAATATCTCTTAATGACTGAGCATCCGCTGCACGGCAATTAAAATCGAAATCATTACCAATTCTGTGAATATTTCTCTACTTTGCGACATTTCTGCCGATTTTGCGAGATATAATGTAAAAATAGGCTGTTTTTTGTAGATGACAACCCTGCCACGTTATGGTAATATAAGAAAAAGTTTGGGAGGTGTTGTTCTTGATTAAGTGGAAAGACGAATTTAGTATAGGTATAGATGAGATCGATGAACAGCACAAAAAAATATTTGACATAGCCAACGAAGCATATGACCTGTTAAAAGATGAGTTTACTATTGATAAGTACGATAGGATCACCGAATTGTTGGAGGAGCTTAAAAACTATGCTAAGTTCCACTTTTCCTTCGAAGAAGAATACATGCTGAGTATAAGATACAAAGGATATTTTTCCCACAAAATCGCACATGACACTTTTGTGGACAAGGTTAATTCTTATGATTTAGATGCAATTGATGAAAACCAGGACCATTATATCTTGGAAATTTTGGAGTTTGTAGTCAATTGGATTAGTCAGCACATCTTAGTAACTGACAAGAAAATAGTCTCTCAATAGTGTTATGAATAATAAGGGGGCTGATGTGTCGTAATAGATATCAGCCCCACTCTATTTTTGCTTGAAATCATTTATAGCGCCGCCTATTGCGCCTATAAAAGCTAAAATAGTATAGTATCCCGCATCAGTGATAGTTCTTCCGGTCAACTCAAAAACTCCTCGTATTAAGAGATCATTTACACCAAACATCGCTAAAATCCAGCCAACGAACAAACCAACTACTACTCCCCAGAGCACAAAAACACCTCCATCGTCGGACTACATCGCTTTACACTAATTATATCATATTCCAATAGTTATTCACGGTGACTCTTAAGTGCCTTAACAACGTCGAAACTTGGATCAGTAATTATTTCCTTGTTAACTTGTAAACGAACAAAAAGTTACTAAAATAAATAGCCCCGGTTGAACCGGAGCATACATGCTATATAGTCTTATGTCTGACCCCCAAGTAGGCCTCTTGAACTCTTGGGTCTGACAGCAGCTCTTTCCCCGTACCCGACAGGACCATGCGCCCTGTTTCAAGGACATAAGCACTGTGGGCAATCTCCAAAGCTTTTTTGGCATTTTGCTCAGCTAGAAGAATTGTAGTACCTTGAGCGTTTATTTCCTGTATGGTTTTAAACACTTCTGCGGTATAAATTGGAGAAAGACCCAGGGACGGTTCATCTAACAAGAGTATTTTAGGTCTTGACATCAGACCCCGGGCTATAGCAGTCATCTGCTGTTCACCACCGCTTAAAGTCCCAGCATATTGATTTGTCCGCTCTTTTAAAATTGGAAAGAGTGAATAAACATAATACAGATCTTTTTTTATTCCCTCATGGTCTTTTCTTAGAAAGGCTCCCATCATTAGGTTTTCCTTCACCGTCAAATTAGCGTAAAGTCTGCGACGTTCAGGCACCAGGACAATGCCTTTAGCCGCAGCTTCATGTGCATTGGGAGGGTACGGTTTGCCCATAAATGTCATTGTCCCGCTTTTTGCTTTGAGCACACCTGCTAATGTCCACATAAGTGTTGACTTGCCTGCTCCATTGGCACCCACTATTGTAACTATCTTGCCTTGATCGATGTCAATGCTCAAGTCTTTTAGAGCATGAATTCTCCCATAATATACGTTTATATTCTGGACTTTAAGCATAGCTATACTCCTCCCCTAAGTAAGCCTTTAGCACCCTGGGGTCATTTTGCACTTCTTCTTTACTGCCTTCCATGAGTTTCTCGCCAAAGTTTATCACTACTATCCGAGGACAAAGTTCCATTACCACGTCCATGTGGTGCTCGATCATGATGATGGTCAAATTGTACTCTTTCTTTATCCTCGTAATTAGTTCTATCAAGTCCAAACACTCATCAGGGTTCATTCCTGCGGCGGGCTCGTCTAGAAGGAGCAGTTTTGGCTCCAATGCAAGGGCCCTAGCTATTTCCAACTTTCGCTGGAGACCGTAAGGCAGGCTGTCTGCCCTATTATTAATATAATCTGTAAGCCCTACAACTTCCAGGAATTCTAGTGATTTGTCGCAGAGTTTTTTCTCTATCCTGACTACTTTCGGAGTCCTCAACAATGCATTTGCAAGATTGTAGTCTGCTTTCCGAAATAAGACCGTCCTTATATTTTCGAGGACGCTGAGTTTATTAAAGAGCCTTATATTTTGAAAGGTCCTGGCGATGCCGCTTTTCACTATTGTAACCGGATTCTCTCCAGTTATGTCCCTGCCTTGAAAGATTATTTTGCCCTCAGTGGCATCGTATACTCCGGTTATAAGGTTGAAAATCGTAGTTTTACCTGCGCCATTCGGACCGATTAACCCAATAATTTCATCCTTTTCCACGGAAAAACTCACGTTTTTTACCGCCACGATCCCTCCAAAGACCTTGGTCACATTTTTTAGTTCAATTAGCGCCATAACTACATCTCCTTCCTACCGGCGGTCTTACCACGCGAAATCCATCTTAACAAATTCTTTATAGCTTCAAATGAAAGCTCATGATAACCCATTATACCTGATGGTCTGTATATCATTATAAGTACCAATATAAGGCCGTAGGCTACTAAACGCCACATATTGGCAACCCGCAGCAGTTCAGGAACTGCTATAAACAACGCAACAGCAATAACGGGTCCCGTGATGCTTCCCATACCTCCGGCAACCACCGCAGATGTTAGCCTGGTGGATAATATCGAAGTAAACATTACAGGTTGTATAAAATTCAGATAATGTGCAAAAAGGCCACCCGCAAGGCCGGCGCACATCGCACTGTAAATTAGAGAAAGCATTCTCACTTTGAACAAATCTATTCCTGCCATTTCCGCTGCTACTGCATCTTCCCTTACAGCTATTGCGTTTCTACCATATTTAGACCATATAAAATTTTTAGTGAGCCACAAAACCAAAACCGCAAAGAAAATGGCAACTGGCAAAGTGGTATAATGCTTTATTCCGGGCAAACCCCTAGCTCCTTGAGTTATGCTCATGTTTTCCAAAATAACCCTTATGGCTTCTCCAAAGCCCAATGTTGCTATGGCAAAATAATCTCCGCGAAGCTTTGCCCTCAAAGTCGGAAAGCCTAAAATTATGCTGATAAGCCCCGACATTATCATGCCTGCTATTAGAGCTAGGATAAAGGGTGCGTTGTAAAAATACGTAAGTATTGCCGCAGTGTATGCACCTATCGCCATAAAGGCTGCATGACCAAGGGAGAATAGACCCGTAAATCCCGTGAAAACTGCAAGGCCGACGGTAGCAATTGTTTCTATACATATAACGGCAATTACTCCTAAAATATAATCCATAATTTTCCCTCCCTAGACTTTTTCCTCCAGATGTCGGCCCATCAGACCTGCCGGCAAAAACACAAGGAAAATTATAACCATGGAAAAACTAAACACGTCTCTGATAGTCGATGAAATATATACAGAAACAAAGGTTTCTATTACCCCCAATAAAATACCTCCGATTACCGCTCCGGGAAGGCTTCCCAATCCACCAATAACCGCCGCGATATATGCTTTATTCGTTATCCAACCCATAGTTGGATAGACCATGTATTTGATTCCTAAAAAAATCCCAGCAAGGCCTGCAAAACTGCCGGCTAAAATAAAAACAACGCTAATTAGCCTGGACATATTCACACCATTTAAAGACGCTATGGTCATGTCATAAGAAGCCGCTCTTATGGCAGTGCCTAGTTTTGTCTTTGTAAGAAAAAGGTGAAGGCCATATATGCTTATAAAAGAAAAGACCAAGGCCCACAGGTCCAGCGGACTTATGTCACTGTTAAAAAACTTAATAGATGTTTGCTTAAATATCTCCGGAAAGGAGTAAAAGTGAGAACCCACCGTTACATATACCATGTTTTCCAAAAAAATGGATACGCCCATAGCTGTAATCATCAGGTAAAGTGAAGATGCTCGTCTGTTAATTAGCGGTGTATAAGCCAGCTTGACGTTCAAAACCGCAAGAATGGCAGCTCCTATAATAGCTCCCACCAGCGAAAAGGTGAATCCAAGTTTGAGATTAGAAATAATAAAATATCCTACATATGCACCTAGCATGATAATAGTACCGTGAGCAAAATTACTGAAGTTAAGTATGGAAAACACCAGCGAATAACCTACCGCCATTAGGGCATAAACCCCACCTATGGACAATCCTGTTACCAATGTCTGCAAAAACATAGTTTTGTCTCCTTTCTCTAGCTGGTGCAAGGCATAGCTTATTGGCAGGGAAAAGCAAAAGGCTTTCCCCTGCCTTTGCCTTGAATAGTAAATTTCGTATTACTTTGTCACATATTTTTCTACAAAGATAAATTCTCCGTCTTTAACCTGTTGAATTACGGCCGGTTTGTTGAGGGGATTATGGGTCTCAGGGTCTATTGTCAGGATGCCGGTCAGTACCTTAAGATCTTTTGTATTTTCCAGGGCTTCGGCCAAGGCTGGTCCATCAGTCGTGCCGGCCCTCTTAATCGCATCGATGAGCATATACAGGGCATCGATGGCCATAACCGGATTAGGCAGAACCGGGTCTGCACCGTATTTCTCCCTGTATTCTTTTACAAAGTCCTGGATATCCGGGTCTTCCAAGGAAGCCAAGTTGACAAAGTACCCGCCTTCGATTGCAGAACCACCTAGTGTAATAAGGTCCGGGCTGCCCCAGTTATCTCCGCCCATTAAACTAGCCGTGATGCCCAAGTCTCTAGCTTGTTTTGCTGCCAGAGCCGCTTCTTTCTGAGCGGTGGGAATAAATAAAATATCGGGATTCTGTTGTTTTATCTTTCCAAGCATTGCCCTGTAGTCCAGCTCTCCTGAACGGAAAGCCTCTTTGCCCACTATTTTGCCACCCATTTCAGTAAATGCTTCTTCAAAGTACTTGGCAAGCCATGAAGAGTAGTCTGATCCTACATCATATAATATGGCAGCATTTCTTGCTTCCAGCTTATCATAAGCAAACTGAGCAGCTACTGTGCCCTGGAAGGGGTCAATAAAGCAGGTCCTAAAGGCATATTTTTTCACTGTACCATCTTCAGTCACAGTGACCAATGGGTTAGTGGGAGTAGTCCCTATAAAGGGTACCTGCTTTTCTTCTGTAACTGAAGAAATCGCATTTGCTACACCGCTTTGGGCGGGGCCAATGATAGCCACTACTTTGTCCTGCTCGATTAATCTTTTTGCAACGTTAACCGCTTCGACCGCATCCGCTCGGTTATCGTAAGAAATGAGCTTTAATGGCCTGCCGTCAACTCCTCCGGCAGCATTGATCTTTTCTATTTCCATATCCAGCGCATTCTTTTCCGATTGACCCCACATCGATGCATCGCCAGTTAAAGCAACTTCATGACCTATTTTAATAGGTTCGGCTGCCTCTTGTTCCTGTCCTTCAGACTCTGTTGCAGGAGGACTTGATTGTTGTCCACCGCAAGCACTCAAAAAGACGCTCAACACCATTGCC
>LFSJ01000010.1 GCA_001512695.1 Tepidanaerobacter sp. DTU063
TGAATCAGTGTTGCAGCTCATTTACATTACTCTTTCATTCCAAGATGCACCGCAGCAAGTTTGAATGTCTTTGGCAGTGCTAAGATGTTTGGATTATCACCTACGTATTTTTTGGCATCTTCTAATGCCTCGTCAAAAGTTGCGCGGGTCTTCATCCCCATTCCCCTGGCATAACCCGGTTCCTGGGCGCCTACAATATAGATTGCCGAACAGTTCATTTCTGCAATATGGCCGCATGAAATCATTGAGAAGGCATGATAGGGATGATAACCGTAATTGAAACGGTATTTGTCTATATATTCTTGTTTAGTGGATACATATTCACCATACTTTTCTAAATCAGGTAGTATGTTGTGATAGTCTTTCTGGAATAGTTCATACACTTCTCTATAGGCAGGGAATTCTTCATCATGAAAATAGCCGTTACATATTGATGAACAAATGACTACACAGTTGTCCTTCATAACTCTTTTGTGCCTTATTATCTGTGCAGAAATGGCCTGTAGCATTAATATAGGATTTGTCCCCATACCATTTCCGTAGTGGAAAAACTGTGGCATCCCAAAAACCATTACATCGTATTTTTTAGTTGCCCATGGGATGTATGTCCTTTTATCTGCTACTTCCCAGGAAATTGGCTGCATTTCTTTCGCATATCCCGCAAATACTGCTATCTGCCTGGAATATGTGTCTAACACCGCATCTACTGTAAAGAATTTTTTGCCCATGCATTTTTCCATGTGCTGTCCTATTGAATCAAATTTTTGTCGCATTAGACTATGGTTGCTTACGGGAGTAAAATCGTCTCCGTGCATCACATGCG
>LFSJ01000024.1:0-5240 GCA_001512695.1 Tepidanaerobacter sp. DTU063
AGGGTAAAAGTCAATATAACAGACGATAATAGACTGGCCATAGAACCCGCCGACAACTTTAACAAGGTTCCTATTACTTTAAGCAGCCTAAAAGATGATGAAGGAGAACCTGTTGATGATATTCTTGCAACTCTGGGCTTTGAAGATGGTGCATCCTATCGCCCATTAAACCTTCACAGTTCTTTAAAAAACCAGATTTCTGCTGAACTGCCTGACGGTACTATAAGTTTTACAATAAACGGCCAGGAATTTGAATTTAGCTCCAGTGTTAACCTGCAGATGCTTATAGACAAAATAAATTCCACACCAGAGACGGGAATTACAGCGCGCTATGATGCACTTACAGACAAATTAGTCCTTGTATCAAAGGAGACAGGCCTGGGAGCAAACATAGAAATAACAGATAAAAGTGGCCTTTTCAAAGCTTTGGGCTTTGAAATGACCGAAAATGAAGTCGATGGAGAAACCGTATATAGCAGCAGCGTATCAGGTCAAAATGCCCGTATAGTCTTAAACGGCACCATCGTTGAAAAGGCTACCAATGACTTTACCGTAAACGGCATCAGGTTTAACTTAAAAGAGGTCATGGAAGAAGGCCAAGAAGCTAGCTTCCGGCTGGAAAATGATCCGGATGCGGTAGTTGAAACTATAAAAAAATATGTAGAGCTTTACAATGAAACCATCGATTTTATTAACAAAAAGCTGTCTGAAGAACGGTACAGGAACTATCCTCCCCTCACTGAAGAGCAGAAAAAGGAAATGAGTGAAAAGGAGATTGAGCTGTGGGAGGAGAGGGCAAAGAGCGGCCTTCTAAGGTCAGACCCGTTGCTAGATAGAATTGTTAGAGACCTTCGCTTTGCAGTGACGAGTGCCGTAGCAGGCCAGCCAAGCGGAATAAGGTCCCTTGCCGATATAGGCATCAGCACCATTGACTGGAGAGAAAAAGGGAAGCTTCACATAAATGAAGAAAAGTTGAGAAATGCCGTGGCCAAAGACCCGGAAGCTGTCATGAGGCTCTTTAATGCTGACGGCCAGTACTCTTCTCAAAAGGGTGTGGCAACCCGCCTTTACGACATATTAAAGGGCGGAATTGAAGATATAACGGAAAAAGCCGGTGGCGGCGAATTTCAAATATACGATGACAGTATTCTTGGAAAGCAGATCCGGGATATGGAAGACCGCATTGCCAGCATGCAGGAAATGCTGATACGCACNNATCGCCATGGAACAGGCCATACAGTATGCCAATCAGCAGAGCCTGTGGCTCATGACGCAGATGAACATGTACACAGGCGGGTATTAATAATTGCGAGGAAAAGGGGGCTCATTTATGATAAATGCCAATGCTTATCAACAGTACCAGTACAACTCAATAATGTCTGCTTCTCCCGAGCGCTTGATGCTGATGCTATTTGAGGGTGCTATAAAGTTTGTGAAACTTGCCCGGATAGCCATTGAAGAAAAGGATATAGAAAGGGCGAACTACAATCTTACTAGAGCCCAGGACATCATAGCAGAGCTCAATCAAAGTTTGGACATGAGCTTTGACATATCGGAGAGTTTGGCAGGAATATACGACTTTTTGTACAGGCAACTAGTTGATGCAAATATAAAGAAAGATGTAGATGCTTTGGATGTTGTCGAATCCATGTTGGTGGAGCTTAAAAACACCTGGGAAGAAGCTTATCTTAGCTTGAGGAAAAGCGTATAAATATAAATTGTTTGGGAGAGTTAAATGGACAGGGAAATAAAGAGCTTGTTGGAACAAAAACTTGATAAGATAAATGAGCTTTTAAAAGTCACTCAAAGCATATCCGATATTATAAAAAAAGAAGACATCGAGGAGTTGTTGAAATTATTTAAAGATAGGCAGCAGCTGATGGATGATATTGACCATATAGATGGCAAGCTGCTGACTTTTTTTAAAGATGACAAAAATGCGCTTGTAAAACATATAAACAGTGACGGCCAATTGAAAGCTATTAACGATAGCGTTTTGTCTTTAGTAACGAGAATAAAGGCACTGGATGATGCAAATCTTGAGGGGGTCAAGAACTTATTTGCCAAGCTAAAGGAAGACATTGCCGCTTTTCGGCAAACAGAAACTGCCCTCAAAGGTTATGGCCTTTTGGGCACAAGCAATCGGGATGGTGCCTTTATAGATACGAAAAAATAGCTCTTTATTAATTTTTCTTGCATTTTATTACATTTAAGGTTATAATCAAACATAGGCATTACTTAGGTCTGTGGTTGAAAGTCGATGCCAGGGCCGGAGGCGAAGCGACTCCCAGGGTGGCAATCCACTCCAAGTATGCGGCTTTTTTGGGGTAAGACCAGGTCAGCTAAGGAAATGCCAAGAAAACTTTTTTAAAGTGAGGGATTTTTTTAATGGCATTTCAGGACAAAACAATAGTGTGTAAAGAGTGTGGTACTGAGTTCGTTTTCACCGCAGGTGAGCAGGAATTTTATGCAGAAAAGGGTTTTGAAAACGAACCATCCAGATGCAAGGCCTGTCGTGATGAGCGCAAGAGGAGAATGAACGAGGGCGGCTTTAGAAGGCAAAACAGGCAGATGTACGATGCAGTTTGCGCAGACTGCGGTGCAGCCACACAGGTTCCCTTTAAGCCAAGAGACGATAGACCCGTATACTGTAGTGATTGCTACCAAAACCATCGCATGGCCCAAAGCGGATATTAAGAAGGGAAAATAAGTCCGGTATCATTCCGGACTTTTTTGTTTTTACACGATTTTTTGTTTCGGTTTTATATATTTTTTTGCATGCTTGTGCTAAAATATTTGATGTGAGAAATACTCTATAGGGTGATTATATGAACTTTTACGATTTTCATGTGCATCTTGAGGAAGGACCATTTACTATAGACTGGCTGCGTCGGTTTATTGAGGTAGGTGAAAAAAGAGGGGTTGTTGAAATAGGCTTTACCGAGCATGGGCATAGATTTAAAGAGTCGGTGGGGCTTTTGGCCAGTGACGGCTTTAGGGGCAGCTGGACGAAGGGAGAGGCAACGGAGAGTATCGAAGACTACATAGAAATAGTTCAGAAGGCTAAAGACATGGGTCTGCCAGTAAAACTAGGCATCGAACTAGATTATGTCCCGGAGTTTGAAGAGCAGATAAAGGAGTTTGCAAAATCCCATCCCTTTGACTATGTGCTGGGCGGCATACATTGGCTTGGGGATTTTGGCTTTGACCACCCTGACTTGATTCATGAATGGGACGAGAAAGATGTGGATGAAGTCTACGTTGAATATTTTAATACACTTCTTGCTGCCGTAAAATCAGGGATTTATGAGGCCATTGCCCATCCGGATGTGATAAAGGTCTTCGGCTATAAGGCGAGGCGGGATATGAGCGAGTATTATGATGAGCTGGCAAAAGCCGTGAAGGAAATGGACATATGTGTGGAAGTCAGCACGGCCGGCCTTCGAAAGCCCGTGGGGGAGCTTTACCCATCACCTGAACTCATGAAGTATTTTAAAAAGTATGAAGTACCCATTATGATAAGTTCCGATGCCCATGTACCGGAAGATGTGGGAAGGGATTTTGACAAGGCACTGAGTTTTGTCAAAGCTTTTGGATATGATAAAATTTGCTATTTTGATAAGAGAATTAGAAAATCGGTAAAGATAACAGGCTAGATTTATAATCTGAGGGGAAGGAAAGCTATGCTGCATGTGGTATTGCTTGAGCCGGAAATTCCGCAAAATACGGGCAATATTGCCAGGACCTGTGCTGCAACCGGATCCGTTTTACACTTAATCGGTCCTTTGGGATTTAGCATCGATGATAAGCATTTGAAAAGGGCGGGCCTTGATTACTGGTCCCTCCTTGATATAAGGTATTACGAGAGCTATGAGGAGTTTGAGAGGCAAAACCCCTGTGAAGCCAAGTTTTTTCTCACCACAAAGGCAAAGCGCTGTTATACTGATGCAAACTTTACGACAAGCGACTGTTATCTAGTGTTTGGAAAGGAGACGGCAGGCCTTCCCAAGTGGCTCCTGGATGCCAATGCGGAGAGGTGCTTGCGCATTCCCATGATTGATGATGCCAGATCTTTAAACCTTTCCAATTCCGTGGCGATTGTGGTGTATGAGGCCCTCCGCCAAAGGGGCTTTCCCGGACTTAAAATCCAGGGGCCTTCAAAAGCATAANNTTGTTAACCAGCATGGATAGATTTTCTGCAAGTTTTGCCAGTTCTTGGGCTGAGGCAGATATACTCTCCATGGTTGCCGTTTGTTCCTCGGTAGATGCCGAAACCTCTTCGGTTCCCGCTGCGGTTTCTTGGGATATGCTTGATACCTGCATGACCATGTGCACAATTTTATCTATGTTATTGTACTGCTCCGCAAGCTCGGTTGATATATTTTGCGAACGTTGTGTGACCATGTCTATTTCCTTCATTAGCTCATCGATTTGCTTGTTTATTTCTTGAATGAGGGCCTGACCCTCTTCAACTTCCTTGATGCTTTCCGCCATGGAATTTACGGCAACGCGGCTATTGTTTTGAATGTCTTTGACGATATTAGATATCTGTTTTGCGGCAACACCTGATTGTTCGGCAAGCTTCCTCACTTCATCTGCCACTACCGCAAATCCTCGGCCATGTTCACCTGCTCTGGCTGCTTCGATGGAGGCATTTAGTGCAAGGAGATTAGTCTGGTCTACTATTTCACCGATGATGCTGGTGATGTTGCCGATTTCACGGAGTTTTTCATCAAGCGCTTCTAGGATGCTGTTGGAGTTGTCAACGGATTGTCTTATGGAATCCATCTTATCCCTTGACAGCCTGATGTCTTGCTGGCTGGCTTTTGCGCTCTCCGTCATCTGCAGGGCTGATCTGGCTGTTGAATTTGCATTTTCCTCTACTTTGCCATTTGAGAGGACTAACTGATTTACAATCTGAGAAATTTCTTCTAACTGTTTGGCTTGTTCATTGGCTCCACTAGCTATTTGTTCTATAGCCTCTGCAACCTGTTGGGCTGACAAGGAGCTTTGCTCGGAACCTGCTGCCAGCTCCTCTGCTGAAGCCGACATATTTTCTACAGCCTGGATCACCTCATTGACAAGGCCCCTAAGATTTGAAGTCATGGCATTAAAAGCTGACGCGAGAGTACCGATCTCTGTCTTGTCTTTTAGCTCTACTACGCCTGTCAGATCGTTTTTAGCTACATTTTCCGTAACTTTAAGGAGTCTATGTATAGGCTTTACGGTGAGTTGGCCTA
>LFSJ01000024.1:5360-7900 GCA_001512695.1 Tepidanaerobacter sp. DTU063
ACGAAATCAAAGTGGGAATAGTCCTCCTGGGCCTTAGCTATCCTATAATCCTTGTGCGCTATCACAGTCCCGGTTTTATCGGTGACAAAGGCAAATCCTTCTTCGCCCACTTTCATATTCATTACCATTCGTGTTAGGCTAACGAGAGAAATGTCCGCAGATATTACACCGATAGGTACACCCGTGTCGGATAAAATAACATTCGAAATTGAAATGATGGAATTGCCTGACGCCGGGTCAATGCGAACCTCGCTGACAAAACCCCCCTTTGCGTCAATTGCACCTTTATACCAATCCTGCTGGGTGACGTCATAGTCATCGGAAACGACGGTGAAGGGTACAGCAAAAACACTTTCTTCTTCAATATTTGCAACATGCAAGCGAAGAATTTGAGGGTGTTTCTGGATTACATCATATAACAAGAGGGTTATTTCGTCTCTCTCTAAAGACCTGAGTGTTTTAGTAGTTGCTAGAAAAGCCACAAGGTTTTTGTTCTGATCTAAGAAAAGGTTTACGTTGTTGTTTAAGTTGTCCACAATTATAGTTGCCTTGTCCTGGATTTCATCTGCTACTGATTGTTCGGAAATACGAACGGATATGAATCCCATGACTAAAATTGGTATAATTGCCATAAGAACAAAGAATGCTGCTAGGCGTGTCCTTAAGCTGTTGAAATTAATACTTGTTTTGTTTTTTTGCTTTGCTTGTTTTTTCTGGCGCTTGGGCAGATTAATTTTTGGCTTCACACATACGACCTCCATACTCTGAATATTGTTAAAAAATAAAAAGCTATTCATTAATCAAGTATCTGCAGCCTGGTAAATCAGCACCAGCCCCTTTCGAGATGTTTGGTAAGCACTACCAACTACATCTAATTATATCGAATTGTGACATAATATACAAGAAATTATCGACAAAAATTGGACTTTCTCAACACAGATGTTAAAATTAAAAAGAGCTTTTTGCAATTGGAGGAATGCCAATGACTCGAAGAAATAACGGAAGCTTAAAGGTCGGCAGTGAGCATAAGGTAATCATAGAAAAGATGGCCCATGAAGGGCAGGGCATAGCTAAAATAAACGGCATGACAGTTTTTGTTGAAAACTCAATAATAGGAGAAACGTGTCTTGTAAAAATCGAAAAGGCAAAAAAGGATTATGCCATTGGAAAAGTAGTAAAAATTCTTGAAGCATCACCGTTCAGAGTGGCTCCTGTATGCAGGAGCAAGCAATGCGGAGGATGCAATCTTTCACACATGTCATATGAAGGTCAGCTCATCTTTAAAAGAGAGAAAGTCATAGATAGCTTAAAAAGAATAGGGCGCATTGATGCTGAGGTTTATGATACCTTGGGCATGAAGACACCCTATCACTATCGGAACAAAACCCAGCACCCTGTGGGCGTTAAAAATAATAGAATTGTTATAGGATTTTTTGAAAAAAGAACTCACAATATAGTAGAAATAGATGATTGTTTGCTTCAGGATCCTGTAGTTGATAAGGTAATAAACACGGTGAAGTCATGGATGCTGCGGTATGATATTCCTGCCTATGATGAAATAGCACATCGTGGCCTGTTGCGCCACGTGGTAACCAGAGTGGGCTTTAAAACCGGAGAGATAATGGTGGTGCTCGTAACAAACGGAAGGGAAGTTCCGCATGTAGAAGAATTGGTAAAGATGCTTTTAGAAAATGTACCGGTGCTTAAAAGCTTTGTAATTAATGTTAATACAAAAAAGACCAATGTGATCATGGGGGATGAGAATATTACCTTATACGGCAGGCCATTCATTTATGATTACATCGCTGATATCAAGTACAGGATATCCCCATCATCTTTTTTTCAAGTGAATCCCATCCAGGTTGAAGTACTGTACGATAAAGCCCTAGAATATGCCGAGCTTACCGGAAGCGAGACGGTGCTGGACCTGTACTGCGGGATAGGGACGATAACGCTGTTTTTGGCTAGAAGAGCGAAAAAGGTTTACGGCATAGAAGTGGTTCCTGAAGCCATTTCGGATGCTAAGTATAATGCCGAGATGAACGGAATACACAACGTGGAGTTTATCCAGGGGGCAGCGGAAGTAGTAATGCCGGAAATGGCGGAAAAAGGCATCAAGGCTGACGTAATAGTAGTGGACCCTCCTAGAAGAGGATGTGACGAGAAGACCCTAGATGCAATAATAAAAGCCTCACCCGACAGGATAGTCTACGTTTCCTGCAATCCAGCAACCCTCGCTAGGGACCTGCGGTATCTTGAAGATAGGGGTTATAAAACGGAAAAGGTCCAACCCGTTGACATGTTCCCGCATACCAGCCATGTTGAGACGGTAGTATTGATGTCGAGGCTGTAAGCCTTTATTTTACTAGGTTTCCGGAAGTACATCCAAGTTGTCTACTCAACCTAAAGGTCCAAAATACGTACATGGGAACATATCGAGGGGGTATTTTTTGAGTGAAATTTAACTCAAAAATAGATAGGGTTGAGTTGACAGAATAGATAACGAGTATTTTTCATAGGGTTGAGGAGACAGGATGGAT
>LFSJ01000031.1 GCA_001512695.1 Tepidanaerobacter sp. DTU063
GAACTGTTGTTTGAAACCTTCTCTTCAGACAAGGCCAAGTCTTCCACTGGCTTTTCTCCGGAACTACACGATACAGCCATAAATACTATAACAATCGATAGTAAACAAACAGTGATCCGAGCCGCAATCTTCATTTAGTTTACGCCCCTTCCATTTTTCATTCACTAAGTACAGACGTAAACAGTTATATATTGTTGCATTTGTTTTTAACGATGAATAAGCGATAAACGAGTTGAGGATACTATAATTAGAAAACCCAAGAAAGGAGTGTTCTATATGGCTCAGTTTAATCAATTGGAGCTTCAAAACCTCAGGCATCTTATTGGAGCTCATGAAACAGCCTATCAAAAATTACAGTTATATGCTCAGCAGGCAGATGATCCACAGGTCAGACAGATGTTTCAGAAATCGGCTCAGGATGCTCAAAGAGCCAAACAGCAGCTAATGTCATTATTAGGATAAGGAGGTATACTATGAGAGAGAAAGATATGGTCAATGACGTACTGTCCATGTTAAAAAACAGCATAACTACATATGCTAATGTGATAACCGAGGCCGAAAATCCTCAATTCAGACAAACAGTCCAGCAGCTTAGGAATAACTGTGAAACATTCCAGTACGATCTTTTTAATGTAGCTAAACAAAAAGGATATTACCAACCTGCTAAACCGGTAAATCCAGCTGATATCCAGGATATACGCTCACAGTTTATGGGCTAGCCAAATACTGCTTAGAAGTAAAAGGGAGGCATTTAAATAAACCTCCCTTTTATATTCATAATCCGTGTAATAGCTGCCGCATAAACAACGATGATTAAAGAAGCGGTAAGCCACCGGTATAAACTGTTCTTTTGTGGGTTGACATAAAAACTTAAATGATCTACAATGATATAGCCGATATGTGCCCGTAGCTCAGCTGGATAGAGTGTCTGACTACGAATCAGAAGGTCGGGGGTTCGAATCCCTCCGGGCACACCAAATATCAATATTATTAAAGTTTTTAATAGTATTTACAACAAGATTTATCATTAATTTATCATTTTTGCATTTATTAATGCATTAGGATAGGTGGCGGCTTTTGGCCGCCGACCCTCCTACACCACCGTACATGCCTGCCTGGCATACGACGGTTTGTCAGAATGAGCGTATTTCGAGTATTGTGGTGTCAGACTTATGAAACCGGGGTTCGCAAGATATTCATTGGTTAAAGTGCGACTTAAGATTGGGCTATTGGAAATCCTCCAATAGCCTTTTCTCGTGTTGGCGAATCCCATGCTTTGCGGTTTTCTAACCCAAGCTTTACTAGATTGTCATGCTTTGTTCTGATTTTCCACCATTGCTTCCATATACACATGCGGAACCTTCGCCTAATCCATTCATCCAGCCTACGGGCTAGGTGCTTCATACCCAGCAGCCCGAAATAGTTTATCCAAACAATGATGCAACGGTTTAAAGCCTCTATCCTTTTTTCCGTGCTTTGACCGTTACTCCTAGAAAGGATTTGTCCCACTTTGTCCATGAATTTCTTTACCGGTTTGTTGTGGACCAATACTCTTACCTCACCATCTCTTATGTAGAAGGAGAATCCCAGAAACTTGCGTTTCCAGGGTCTGTCCACTGCGCTCTTCTCCCTGTTGACTTGTAGCTTCAGCTTGCTTTCAAGAAAGTTTGTTATACTCTTCATAACCCTTTCCCCAGCTCTTTGGCTCTTTACGTAGATGTTACAGTCATCGGCGTAACGGCAAAATTTGTGCCCCCGCTTCTCTTACTCCTTGTCCAGTTCATCCAGCATAACATTGTTAAGTAGCGGACTTAATGGGCCACCTTGAGGGCATTCCATGTCTACATCTACTACCACGCCGTTTACCATCACCCCGGATTTCAGGTAAGCCCGGATGAGCTTAAGCACTCTTTTGTCCGTTACTTCCCTTGCCACAAAACTCATGAGCTTATCATAATTCACGGTATCAAAGTACCGGGCAAGGTCAATGTTCACCACCCACTGGTAACCGTCTTGGATGTATGTTCTTGCTTGCTTTACGGCATCTTTCGAACTTCTTCCCAGCCTGAACCCATAACTGTGTTCAGAGAATCCCGGGTCGAATATAGGGGTTATCACCTGTGCAATTGCCTGCTGAATTACCCTGTCAACTACTGTAGGAATACCTAGCTATCTGACTCCCTCGCCAGGCTTGGGTATTTCCTTTCGCCTGACAGGTTGCGGGGCGTATGTCCCTTCCAGTATGGCCTGACGAATGGCATTACCATGTTGTTTCAGGTAAAGCAGAAGTTCATCCACCGTCATACCATCTACTTCAGGACTGCCTCCGTTGGCCTTTACCCGCTTGTAGTCTCGGTTCAGATTATCTCTGTCCACTATTGCTTCAAGCAGATTACTGGAGTACTCGTTGCCGCCGTTTCTTCCGTTCTTGGACGCCGCAGATACACTCGGCGCTTCCTGCATGCCTTCGGGTTCCACCCTATTCTCTGCAGGCCAGCCTTCGTATGAAGTTTTCTGCTTTCTTTGCGTATCCGTCGAGTACCTCAAACTTCCAAAACCTCCTGGCGTTCGGCCCTTCGGCAAATGTTCATGACCACCTGCCTACTATGGCCTCTGCTGACTTCTGGCAGTTCAGCCGTGCATTGCTGCCCGGGTTGCCATATCGAAATTCATCTTCATGGCGTATCTGCCAGACCTCCCCGGGTAAGAGCGACAGCCTTCATCCCATGTACCCGCCGCATTTACTGTATGGAGTTCGGGTAGTGTTGGACTTCGTTTTGTTTGGCAAACTCGTCCGCTCCAATTCAGCCTCGTATGCGGTTCTTGTTCATCGGGTCGGGACTTTGCCTCCGGCTTCCTTCAGATCCCACCTCACGGTGGACACCCTTACCTTTGGCTAGTGGTCCCCACTGCCAAGCCCACAGCGGACTTTCACCGCCAAGCTATCGCCCATGCCGGGCGCACCAAATGAAAAAGCCAGCACATTAAAACGCTAGCTTTTTCATATATAACAAACTATCTTTTGTTTTTTCGGTGCAGTACAATAATTTGTCCTCTTTTGTAAGCATTTAGGCGTTTAACGGGATGATATTTCATGGTACAATTATGTTGGATAATTTTGAAGCCTCGTTTTAGCTATTTTTTGAATATCTACATCATACAGGACATGTTGTTATAGTTGTATAATTCGGTGTTATATTTAATTTCACAACTAACCATTTGTTAAATTTATAATAGTTTTTTCCAATTTTTATTATTTTTTGTTATAATATGTATATATGTTTATATAGCATACGTGAAGTAGTTATAATTCTTTTGATAAGGGGGTTATGAATTTGCAAAATAGTTTTACGAATATCATTCAACAAATGGGTGAAAAATCAGAAGTTGTTCAAGAAATTGAAAATATTGTCCAAAACGCTCATTTTGTTGGTTTTGCAGTTGATGTAACCTATTCCACTTTTACAGTCCTTACTAATGATGCATGGAAAGAGCGTGCAAACGGAATACCTCATAACAGTTTTCTCTTCGCAGCGTCTCCTAATTGGCTAAAATCGACCTTTGATAATTTTACTAATGAACTCAAAGTAAATATAGCATCTGACGAAGACCCTGAAATAATTCTACTGCGTGTTACAGAAGAATATGAACTTCCTAGTAAAGATATATGGTTAGCAACAAAAATAGATAAATTCAAAAGTTTAGAAACTAAAGAATTACATGATGGTGTTGTTTTTGATGAATTGTCACGAAATGAAATACAGTATGCCGGTCTTAAATGTCGTGTTCTTGGTACGTTTTATATTGATGAACATCAGAATCTAACTTTTGGATCAGATATTGAAAATTATTATGGAGCCAAAATTCTTTACGTTTATAAACCTTCAGTAGAAGGATTGGAAAATATAGTAAATTTTGAAACTCAAAAAAAAATACAAGAAGAATTAAGCGAAAACCACATTAATTTAAGTAATCTTGTCCCTTTTGGTGATTAAGTCTATATAATGGTGTAAAAAGAAAAATAATAAGTTGAGCCAAAGCTCATGCCT
>LFSJ01000230.1 GCA_001512695.1 Tepidanaerobacter sp. DTU063
TCACAAATACCATTTTTTTATAAATCCTTTGAATCTGTATCAAACCGTTCAAACATTTTAGGCTCATAAAAAGGCCGGTTTATTAGGAAGAGACGTGGATTCCGCAAAGCAGTAGAGACGCTTTTGATCTGTTACAAAGTTGAGCGCCAGGCTTTTATGCATGCTTGTAGCAATTCCCTGCTTATATCTCCCGTGTAGTGGTAATTTTCCCGGACTCCGGTGCCTAAATGGGCCTCGCTGGCCCCTGTCCTTTCAAGGGCCAATCGCAAATTGTCCTTGTTTAGGCCACCACCCAGCATAATCGTTATTCTGCCTTTTGCTGCCTCCACCATTTTTTTAATGACATCCAGATTATCCACAACCTTGCCCTTCCCACCAGCAGTAACTATCCGCTTTATTTGCTGGTACTTTAACAATATCCTCACGCTTTCTACTGGATCCTCGGTAACATCTATTGCCCGGTGAAAGGTCACATCAAGGTTGTCAGAGCAAGACAAAAGTTCTTCAAGTTTCCCTTCATCTATCCTATTGTGCTCATCCAAAAGCCCTATTACAATCCCATCAGCTCCCAGTTCTTTGACTAGCTCAATATCCTCCTTCATCACCTGTATGTCATGATCACTATAGACAAAAGATTTGGAATGGGGACGAATCAGCACGTGAATAGGAAGCTTTACCTTATTTACTACGTTTTTTATCAGCGCGTAACTCGGGGTTATGCCCATCTCAGACAAAGCCGAAGAAAGTTCTATCCTCATGCCGCCGTATTTTTCTATGGCTATGGCATCATCTACGCTCGTAGCGATAACTTCAATCATCAGCAACACCTCTTTTCCCACTCATAATAGAGGATACGATATTAAACATCCAAAATGTTCAACTCTTCAATGTTTTGGGCCAGTCATCAAATGTACACCTGTGGTGCTTCTCTTTGAATGTCTTGTACATGACCACAACTATTTCAAGGTGTCCCTTCTGAATCATCTAAAGTATATGATCCTATTTTTATACTTTTCGATAAGTCTCTTATTGTGTTCATCGCCGCCCTCAAGGTTGCCGCTTAAAAACACCGGAGGGGCGAAACCTTTGTCAAGCATTATTTTTATGGCCGTCGACAGTATCGTCTGTATTATGTAAGCGCCGGCTATGGTGGAAGCCGGAGCAAAGGGCATTGGAAATCCATCTAGGGATAGTAGGGCGTCCCCTTTGGGACAGTGATTGTCTATATATATGTCGCAAACTTCAAAGAGCCTCTTCCCTGATGGGTGCCTTGAAGGCTGGCTCATGGTATATTCAAGTGAAGTTATGCCTACGACCTCCGCTCCCTTTTCCTTTGCCAACAAAGCCACATCTATCGGAACGCCGTTTCTGCCCGAGGTGGATATGACAAAGACTATCTCCCCCGGCCGAATATCTGCCGAATTCATAAAAGTTTGGGCATAGCCTGCCATCCTTTCAAGTTTGGAAGACTTTAAAGCACCATTGTGAAGCATCAGATTTGTATCGAATATGGGGTTTACGGAGACAAGGCCTCCTGCCCGATAAAAGACATCTTCACACAGGATATGCGAATGGCCTGCCCCAAAAAAGTGGACTATGCCGTCCTTTTCTATAGAACTTGCGACTTTTTCTGCCACAAGATGCATCTTGTCTCTTTCCTTTTCTTTTATGGTATCCAGCAAATCCTGTATCGCCTCATGGTACCTGTCAATCATCAAAGCACCTCCTTATCTTTTTTGATGTGCTTTATAAGTATGTTAACTATAGTTTCAACGGCGGTATCGATAATTTTCTGACCCTTCTCCCTTGTGGCAAGGCTAGCGCTGCCAAGGACCACGGTATCGGTGATCTGGTCCCAGGGGGTAGGGGTATACTGGAAATCCTCGGGGAGCTCGGGAAAGTCATCTATGGCCCTGTCCATTTGAACGTACTCGGGTGCCAAGTATAACATATATGAAGTTTCTATCTCGCAGGCGTGAAAGTAGCCACCGGGCATGGGCTTTGACTCTCTGATCTCTTTTGTGATCTCTTCTGTTCCCGGGTACATAAAGTAGAATACTTTCATATCACCGTGTTCATCGTACAGCTTCCGAGCCGCCTCCTTAATTGCCACCATGTTGCCGACATGGGCATTGATAATCACGAAATAGCGTATCCCGGCTTGATATAGACTTTTCCCAATATCTGTAAGGACTCCTATTAAGTGTTCATTGGTCACATTTATGCTAGGGGGCACATTTCTCAAGCTCCAGACCTGGCCATAGCTGAAAGCAGGCAGCACCAAAGCATCTAACTTATTTGCCACCTTCCTTGCCACCCCCTCGGCCAGGTAGTTGTCGGTGCCCACCGGGAGATGGGGGCCATGTGCTTCCACGGCTCCTATGGGCAATATTGCCATAGGGTTTTTCTTGATATGTTCTTGGACTTCCAGAAAAGTTAGCTTTTGCATATCCATAACTGTCACCTCGTTTAATCATCAAAGGCAAAGCAGCGCATGGGATTATTTTCGAAGAAATCCTTGATCAAGCTTTCCCCATCAAGTCCTGCTTCATTGGCTTCTTCTATAAACCTGGGAACCCATTTCTTTATGATGTATTCAAGACCTAGACCGTGTTTATAGTGTTTATAGTAACTTTTCCTTGCAGTATCGCCGCTGATTAGGATCTGATCCTTAAAGCCCTGCTTTACCAGGTATATTATTTGATTGATCCTGGCACTTTCAGGGCCGTATTTTATCTTCCCGATGCCGTCAAAACACAAAAAAGCTCCCGTCTTGGCTATCTGCACATGATAGTAGGGGTCCAGGTTCCTGTCCATGTGGCCAAAGGCCACCCGTTCTATATTGACACCTTCCCTCTTAAGGATTTCTATTTGCTCTAAAGCCATGGTTCCCGCTTCCGTGTGACTTTGAACGGGGGCTCTTGTCTCCTTGTGGGCGATGGCTATGGCTTTAATTGTCTTGACCTCTAGCGGGGAAATGGAGTTGTAGCCGGTGCCAAATTTTAATATGCCGGCCCGGATGTTTGTGCCTTCAAGGCCCTCTTCGATTTCACTTATGGCAAATCGGGCAAGCTCCTTTACCGTCGCCTCCTCTATCCACTCACCGTAGCTTTCATAATCGCCCACTATTGCTTTTAACTTATCTTTTAGCTTGGCATTCCACAAGAAGCCCTTATTAAATCCCGCCGTCCCGATAATTTTAACACCCGTCTTTTCCGAAATCCTCTTCACCGCTTCCACATCCCTGCCATAATCTACTGCGGTAGCATCGAAGATGGAATCGCCACCGGCTCTTTTAAAATCCATTACTTCCTGCAGGGATTTGTTCTCATCATCGAGAAGCAGGTCATCTTCACCTCTTTCCTTCCAATAGGGGGGGATACATATGATGTGTTCGTGGGAGTAGGTAAAGCCCAGTTCTTCCGGTTTTATATCCCCGGTAAGTGTCCTGATAAAGGCCATTTCATTACTCCTTTCCGCTTAACAAAAGTATCAGGCAGTACCGCTTAGGGTACCACCTGACTGATGCACGCTAATATGCCAATAAAAACGGCACTTTGTAATTTTAGATGTGATAATTTTCTGAAATATTGCAGACGAAACGTCCCTCTGCCAGGTAACTCGACGAAACGTCCCTCTGCCAGGTATCAGAAGATGAATTTGCTGAGCAGGGCTACCAGGGGGCCAAGGATGAACATGTCGCTGTCTCCGGCCCACATGGCCGTATCGGGGATGGTAGAGTTGATCAAGAAGGTAACCATCATATACTGGCCCCAAGCTACAACCGTTGCCGTGACAAATCCCGCAATCAGGGCCCCTCTCACTCCGCCGGTGGCGTTGCCGAATACTCCTGCTGTAGCCGAATGGAAGAAGAGCACTATCATGGTGGGCACGAATATATATCCTACCGTCTTACCCAAGACTACCAGCCATATGAGGGCTCCTACGAAGGAACCTACGAAACCTAGTATGGATGCAGTAGGTGCGTAGGGATACACTATGGGACAGTCAAGGGCGGGTTTCGCATTTGGCACAATGGTATCTGCTAGGCCCTTAAATGCCGGGACAATTTCTCCAACCAGCATTCTTACACCGAACAGAACTATGGCGATACCGCTGGCAAATTGGAATGCTTGAATTAGGGAGAATATGGCAAAGTTTTGATCTCCCGCCAGTGCTTTTAATTCTGCAATGGCCGGTGTCTCGGGTTTTGCCATGAGTAGCAGTGCACCAATTAAATACAGAGCAGACATTATAAGGGCTATGATCACATTTGAATCTCTCAAAAACTCCAAGCCTTTTGGCAGCTGGAGAGATTCTGAATCCTGTTCCCTATTTCCCAGTATCTTTCCAAAAAAGGCTCCGATCAATGCTACCGATGCGCTGGTGTGGCCAAGGGCAATTTGGTCTCCGCCGGTTATCTTCCGCATTAAGGGCTGCGTAAGGGCAGGCTGGAGAGTCCAGTAAAAGCCCAGGAACAGTGATAAGAATAGTATCAGCTTCCAGGTTGCCACAGCCGTTCCAACGGTATTAATTATGATTCCAGCAAAAATCATGGCAGTCCAAAACATCATGTGTCCCGTCAGATAAATATAATTCCACTTTGTAAACCTCGCCAGCATTACATTGACTAAAAATCCAAGGACCATTGCCAAGGTGACGGGAGAACCAAATTCTTGACCAAATACCTGCTGCCCCATGAACTGGCCCAGTTCCTGTGCCTCAAGACCGAATACTTCCTTCCACAAGGGCTGGAAAACATCCAAGGCATTTACTATAATTCCGGCACCACCATTAATGATCATAAATCCAATTACGGCCTTAAAAGTTCCTGTCATGGTCTGGCTTAGGTTTTTCTTCTGAAGAACCAGACCAAGCAGCACTATCAGGCCTATCAGGATAGCCGGTTGACCTAAAATATTAGTAGCTATCCAAAAAACAAGGTTCATTCACAATACACCCTTTATTCTTTTAAAAATTCCAATGCCTCTCTTATCTCATTTTTGTCAAAATAGTTTTTAACGATGACCACCGGAATTGACGAATCATTTAAGTTTTCAGCTAACTCCTTATTGGTTATGATCAAATCCGGTTTTTCAAAGACGGCGGTGCTCACATCCGAATTGTCTACATCAGCTTCTACTCCCATTTCTTTTAAAACACTTTCAACGTTCATGCGTAAAATTAAACTGCTTCCTTGGCCGAGACCACACACTGTTAATACTTTCATATTATTCCCTCCTTATTTTTCACTCGTGTCCGCTTTCCTCAGCAGAAAGCTGGATTATGTCTATTACCTCTTTTGTTTCCGAAGCATTCAAGATCGCATCGATATAAGAGCTGCTAGAAAAGAGTTTCATTAGATCGGAAAGTGCTTGCAGATGGGTGTGATGGTCCGTTGCTCCAAAGGCTAGAATAAGTTCTACCGATTCCTTATTATCAAAGACGACAGGTTCCTCGAGGGTTACCAAGCTCATACATACCTCTTTCACCCCATCCTCCGGGCGGGCATGAGGCATCGCTACTCCTGGAGCAATAACGATATAGGGGCCCATTTCCCTGACGTTACTTACCATGGCATCCACGTAGCGCTCCTCTACAAAATCGTTTTTTACCAGCAGTTCACCTCCTATCCTGATTGCTTCTTCCCAATTACCTGCTCTAGCCCTCAACTTTATGGTTTTTTCGGTCAATAAATCTTTTAACACCGGCTGGGCAACTCCCTTCGAATCTTCAAAATTTGCCTGATTTAGTAACATTGAAATCTCCCTTATTAGCTGGTCGCGATTTTTAATATGACAGTATTTCTGTATTATTTTAAGAAGATTTTTGGTAATCGCTTGCGTTTGAGTATGGTCGGAATTTTTGGGCCTGTTTGTGCTCAAAAATTTTAATATCTTTGCTACATCCTCATCGAGCAACAGTGGATTTACGATTATCTGGGGAATATTTTTCGCATCTGTTGGAACCGTTGAGATAATCAGGTCCAGTTCTTTATGGTCGACATATTCTTTGATTTGCCGACTGGCAAGGGTCGCCAGTATTTTAATATTGGGAAACCTATTTGCTATTCTTGAAGACAAGAGTTTTGCAGTTCCTAGCCCTGTGCCGCAAACTACCACAGCTTTGTAAACATTATTTTTCACCGTCTTGTTTCTCTCTAAGGCTGCACCGATGTGTATGGTGATAAAACCTATTTCTTCATCGGGGATTTTTAAGCCCACATAATCTTCCAAGGGCTTCATGGAACTCTTTACAACTTCAAATATGCTACTATAGTTGTTTTTTATCTCTTTCAAAATTGGATTTTTCAAAGGAAGGCCGTGCTTTAAGCGGTAGAGCGTAGGTTCCAAATGTCTTAGCAAGCCGCTGTACAGTTCCCTGTCCGGCAAAAAATCCACATTTAGCTTTCTTCCGATGCTCCTAATTATTTCATCAGTTAGAATTTGCAGCCTTATCCAGTCCTGGTTGGCAAATATATCCGATTCCGTTACCTTGCCTCCTAAAAGGTGTATTGTTATATAGCCAATTTCGGCAGTCGGGATATTGATCTTATAACTTTCTTCCAACTCAGCCGCCATACTTGATGCTACTGCAAATTCCTTTGTTAGCTTTAATTTTGACAGTTCATCCTGGGGCATAAGTATGTTTTTACCAAGCTGAATGCGCTTTATGGCAAGGGCCAGGTGAATTACCAGACCCGAGTATGCGCTATCGGTAAAAGTGGTCTTTAGCTGATTTTCCGCTATGCGAATTGCCTCTTCTATAGGCGAGATTTCCAGATCCTGAAAAAGCTTTTTTAGCTGCCTGTCAGTGACCAGATTCATCCTGCGGTTGATGGGGCCTTTTATGAGTTTTAGGGCTCTTTCAATTTCAATGTTTTCCGAAAGGAGAGATACGACGGCTTTCCGCAAATCCTTTTCCGAACCTGCAATTTTGATTCCGCATCGAGGCGCTGACTCGAGTTTCAGCCCATGCTTTGCGAGCCAGTTTCGAACATCTTTTAAGTCGTTTATTACGGTACCCCGACTTACGCAAAGCAGATTGGCCATTTCCTCTATTGTATTAAAACCCTTCGCCTGAAACAGCTCCGTCAGTATCAACTTCTTTCTCTCTTCAGGCGTTAAAACGTAATTGTAACTGCCGATGGATTCAAGCAGTTTTAAAATCTTTAACTTTCGATGATATGAAGGTGTATACTCTATTCCGGAACCAGGCTTCCTTATCAATTGTGGCAATCCCTTGTCCTTTAGAAAATCGTCAATTTTGTCTAAATCGTAGCGAATCGTCCTTGAGGAGACATTAAAAGCTTCGGCTAGTTCTGATATCTTAACAGGGCCGCCTGCGGACATGATTTGATTCAAAAGCTGTGCACATCGCTGGTCCATTAAGTCACAAGCCCTCCTTCATTGAATATTATATAACATACAAATTGTTACGAAAAGTCTAAAATCTTTCAAAGGAATTGTGGCAATTATATATTATTTATAATGCTAATATGAGATTAAAATAAAGGCAACCTCCCTAAATCAAGACCCGTTATTCTAAAGCTTAGCCCTTCACTCCGCATGGGCTTGCGGCACTTTTGTCATCACGCTATGTGCCCCAGAGCTTTATCCTCACGCTGCCCATGCTCCCTTTAGTCATGTAGGACTGCCCTTTGCCAGCAGCAATTATAACAACAGCGGTCTTGATTAAAAGGGAGCTTACGCCAACATTACAACCAAAGCGCCCTGATACCATATGGAATAATATTCCATAACCTGGCAAACGAAACGTCAGACCGTGTGAAAAGCATCTAGCTTCATACAAAAAAAGAGTACTTTTTCTACCTCTCACCAACATTTAAGGGTATGTTTTGCATTAAGCTACAAAAAAGTGAAAGCCGGCATTACACAAGCACCGGCTTTCGCCTATTCTTTAGCATTTTTAGCATTTGGTTTTGGGTTACTTTAAAGTCTAGTATCAGTTTGTGTTTTTCATCAACTGTAGTCTGAACA
>LFSJ01000193.1:0-829 GCA_001512695.1 Tepidanaerobacter sp. DTU063
GTAGATTTTCGGAAACTCAGTTTCCTTTATTATCAAGCCCTCTCAAGAGGGCTATTATTTTTTTACCTCCACTTGTCTCTGTTGCAAAAATAGCTGATATTTATAGATATCATGAGATATTATGAGTATACTTGTGATTGTTGCGAATATCTGCTTGTAATCATACTTGACTTTTTCAGATCGCCCCCAAAATTGAAGTGGATGGTATTATTTACCATTACTTCTAATAAATGAGGGTGGTTCTTTTATGCTTATTAAATGTTCTTCTCATCTGGAGTTTCAACAGTTTTTACAGCAGAGGATTCCTGTGTTGTGGGCTTTGGAGGAAGACAGGCTTAGGTCTTTCTCCAGGTCTTTGACTAAGGTCTGGTTTTTGAATCTGGACCCTGCTGTTCCTTTGTTGTCTCAGCGTTTTTCTTCTATTGGTCGACCTGTTAAATATGATCCTGTGTGTATTTTAAGGTCTCTGGTGTTGATGTTGGATCTTGGGTACCATAGTGTTACTAAGTGGGTTCAAGCTCTTCGCTCGGATGATATTTTGGCTGTTTTGTCCGGCTTTGAGCCTCATAATACGCCCGGTGTGGGGACGTTTTATGATTTTTTTGATAGGCTGTGGCTTGAGGATAGGAAGACCAGGATTGAAAGAAGGTTTAAGTTAAGGTCTCCTATTAAAAAGCCTAAAAAGAAGCTCAAAGCAGGTTCTAAGCTGCCTGTTAAACATCCGGGGGTTGTAGGTAAGTTGTGTAAAAAGTTTATGGATGGTAGAATACCTTTCCCCCTGCGGGCTGAAAGGTTAATTCAGGAGATTTTTGCCCGCTGTTTTGTGGAT
>LFSJ01000193.1:990-4006 GCA_001512695.1 Tepidanaerobacter sp. DTU063
GTAACGAGTACTATTATGGGTATTCTCCTTATGTTTTAACGGCAGCATCAAGTGTTGGTGAGTTGCCGATGTATATTAGGCTTGTTCAGGCCTGCCGACATGATTCTGTAACTGGTGTTATTTCTTTAGCTGAGTTTAAGGAGCTTTATCGGTATTTGAAGGTAAATAAGTTTATTGCCGATTCTGCTCATGATGCTTATCCTTTTTATGAGCTTTGTGAGTTTTGGGGTATTGAGCCTTTTATTGATTTAAATTCTAAGGGCAAGGGTAATTTTAAGGATTTGCCTTCCGTCAGTGTTAATGAGTTCGGTATTCCTATTTGCCCCAAAGGATATGCCATGTGTTTTTGTGGTTTTAATAAAAGCCGTAGTCGCTTGAAGTGGCGATGCCCTTTGAAAGCCGGTAGCAGACGTGTGAGAAAGAATATTTCCTGTGATTGCCCTTGTTCTGATTCCCCTTATGGGCGGACGGTTTATACTAAGCCTCAGGATGATTTAAGGATTTTTACTAAGACTCCTAGGGATTCTAAGGCTTGGCGCAAGGTTTATGCTATGCGGTCTTCTTCGGAACGCTCGTTTAAACGGATTAAGATTGATTATGAGATTGAGCGCTCTCGGGTTAGAAGCCGCAAGAATTGGTATTTGTTTATTCATTTTGCTGCTATGAATTGTCATCTTGATGCTTGGGTTGCTAAGGCTGAAAAAGAACATTTTGATATCTGGGCTGAGGTTTTGGGTAAAGCTTTTGCAGCTTAGAATTTAGAATCCCATAAGTTAAATATGTTCCATAATTTGCCTTTTAAAATGGGTTTTTTAAAGGGTTAGTTTGTTATTGTCTTTTTTTGAGGTTTATTTTAGTAAGTATTGCTGTTTACTTGTTTTTTTGTTCTTCACTTCCTTCTTTTGGAAAAAGGTTATGGTTTATTGGTTTTTTTGTTGGGTTTGTTAGTTTTTTATAGGGAATTATTGACTGTTTCCGAAACTATTCATTAAAGGAAGTAGCTGATTTTATAAGCTATGTAAAATATAAATATAATATAAATGATAAATCTATAAAAATAGACGAAATCACTTTAGCAAGTGAAAAAAGTCTCGCAAAGGATTGGCTAAAACCTGAGGAGGATGAAGCGTGGAAAAGAAACTGCATCGCATGTCCGGCAAGATTTGGGGGTAAACAGCTGCAAAGAGAATTAGTAAACTTAAAAAAGACTCTGGTTGCAAGTGGCTTGGAAAGAGGTTATTAAAACATTGGAAGGCTTCTGTATGCAATAGCATGAGATTAACAACCTGAAAAAAATATGATATGATGCTGGGAGGCGTATATTTTCTCCTAACAATTATGTTTATTATTATTTAGCTATAATAAACAAAAGCTTGATTTAGAGGGAGGAGAAGAGAAAGAATAAAACAAATAAGAAGACGCAAAATTTTTGAAAACTTAAATAATGGAATTGGATGCAAAAAAATAAAATGATGCTGAGAGGGTTTAATATGTCAAAAATAATATTAGTCTTAATTGGTATTGTTATACTTTTCGTTCTGTTTATTGTAGGTTCATATATAGCCAGATTTGTGTTTTACCAAAATATAGAAAAGGAAGTTGAAGAAATATTTAGCAAGGTAGAAAATAAGAATGAAATTGTCACTAAAGAAGATGTAGAAAGATTACCCAAAAATGTTCAAAAGTGGCTTCAATACTCTGGAGTTATTGGAAAAAAAAGAATAACAGCTGTTCGTCTGAAACAAAAAGCAGAGATGAGACTGGCAGAAGACAAGGCATGGATGCCAGTTCAAGCAGAACAATATTTCACTTCACAGGAGCCGAGTTTTATTTGGAAAGCAAATATTAAGGCGGCTCCGTTTATTCATATTTCAGGAAGAGATAAATATGAGAACGGAAAAGGTAATATGCTAATTAAAGTTCTCTCATTGTTCACAGTTGCCGATTCCAAGGGGAAAGAAATCGATCAGGGTACTTTATTAAGATATTTAGCTGAAACGATATGGTTTCCTAGTGCAGCTTTGAATGAGTACTTAACATGGGAAGAAATAGATGAACAGAATGCAAAAGCAACTATGACCTACGGAGATATAACTGCTTCAGGAGTATTTACATTTAATAGCGAGGGTGAGGTTGTTAAATTCGAGGCTGAAAGATATGGAGTATTTGATGGGGAGATTAGATTAGAGACATGGTCAATTCCTGTGCGGGATTACAAACAATTTGAAGGAATAAAGATTCCTACCAAAGGGAACGTTACATGGAAATTAGATACTGGGGACTTTAATTGGTTTAATTTCGAGGTTACGGAAATTGAATACAATAGACCTTTACCATATTAGTTAGTAGAAAGTTCACTTCGAAATGGAATGGAGATGAAAGTATATGATGTACGAAGAATACGAAAAAAAGTGCAGTGAGATTCGCATGAGAAATGAAGCCTATCTGGATGAGTTCAGGGAGGATCTGCTTAATGCAGGATTAAAGGAAAAGACGATTAATAGGCATTACCGAAATGTCAACTTCTATATCAATATATACCTCTTGAGAGAAGAACCTTTGGAGATGGTGTGTGGGACAGATTACTATGTAATAGACGATTTCCTGGGAAATTTTTTTATTCGCAAGTGTATGTGGTCTACTCCAAGTACAATTAGAAGCACTGCAACTAGTATAAAAAAGTTTTACAGAGGCATGCTGCAACGGGGTAATATTGATGAATCAAACTACTGGGAACTAATTGAATCAATAAAAGATAATATGGAGCGCTGGTTGAAAGATTGCGAAGACTATAATAATCCGGAAGCTCCTAATCCTTTTGCTTTTTTCTAAATTCAAAATAACGATTTATATTTTCCATAATAAATATGATAACGAACAACAGTCAAAACAAAAATAAACAATCATCAAAGGAGGTATTTATGGGAATAGAAAAAGTGAGACAATATTTCAGTAAGTGGAATATGGAAGATAGGATACAGGAATTTGACGTATCCAGTGCAACGGTGGAGCTGGC
>LFSJ01000129.1 GCA_001512695.1 Tepidanaerobacter sp. DTU063
TCTCCGATGCTTGTATCTAGAAATCTTTTCAATACTGCATTTCCAAAAGAGCCAGTGCCGCCGGTTATTAACAATGTTTTGTCCTTAAACACCTTAACACCCCTACTACTCAAAAGTACTTGATAGCTTTCTAAAGTAATCATAGTGTTGCTTAGCTGCCTGGTCCCACGAATACTCATATGAGTACCGGAGTGCCTTTTCCTGTAAACTGACGCGTTCTCTTTTATCCATCTTAATGAGCTTCAATAGTGCTGTTTTTATCGATTGACAATCCTGGGGGTTGAAATATACGCCCCCATCTCTTAGCATTTCTGGAAACCCTGCTTCATTCGACGATGCAATTAGTGCTCCTCTTGCCATTCCCTCAAGCAGTCCGTAACCCGTCGTTTCAACTGAACTAGCGTAAACAAATATGTCAGATTCATCAATTAACGACTTAATCCGCTCATGATTCACCCAGCCATGAAATACAACATTATCCTCCAAATCGCTGTTTCTAATCTCTCTCACAAGGTTTTTGAATACTGGCTTGTACTTTTGACCCACAAGATGTAATTCAAAGTCATAGCCTCCCTTTTTCAACAGTGAACATGCTCTTACCAAATGAATGTGATTCTTATACGGATACATGGCAGATACATAGAGCAATCTGATTCTATCACCTATTGGTCTGTAGCTTATTTTATCTCTTCTATTATGATCTTCAAAACCAAAGGGAATAACTACACCGTTTTTGTAGTAAACTTTCTTCTCATCTGCCTGTTGCTTTGAAAAATTACTGAGAAAAATGACCCCATCCGCGTTCCTCATGGACCGCCTAACAGCAAAACGGAACCCCATTAACTGAACAGTCAACTTACTCAATCCGTGGCGCATCAACTGATATGTATCTACATACAATTGGTTGTGTAAGATCATAACATTGGGCCAGGCTTCAAGACCTCTTCTTGTATAGCCATTTAGGAATACTATAATATCGGGGTTTTCGTTTGAAATCATCTTAACCAATTCCTCAGGCAAGGGATTATTTAATACTATGTCCACACCCCGCTCTTCAACCAGAGGAGTCTGAACTACTTTAACTTGTGTTCGTATATTTCCAAGCCTTTCAAATAATCGAGTCCCGCAAAACAATACCACTTCATGTTCATTAGAAATGACACTCGCCGATAAAATTCCGCGAATATATCCGACTAGACCTCCGCTTCCCCCATTCCCAGTGATCATTACTACTTTCATAAAACACCTCCTATTGCCAAAAGAAGCTATACGGATTAGCTCCCGCAGCATAATAAGTGAAAATGTAGTACTGGATTCCCATGAGAATAAAAAACACCGAGTATGCTATAAATCTTGATAGCCCTTCTTTCTGCACCCCTATTATTTCGGGAATCAAGACAATACTAGCGATGTTATAATACATGCTGACCCTAAATATGGTTGGTTGCAATGGAACAAACATTTGAATTATCATTCCATAGTACATCATGGAGAAGAAGAATGGGAAGTCACAATTGCTATTCTCTAGCGGAGTTTTGAAAATCGCTGCCACTATCAGTATCAGAATGTATACAAACAGTGTGGTCCAACCTCCAGCGGATTGCTCAAAGTCAATTCTATAATCAGAATACAAGAAAAGCTGAATAAGGTTAAGGAACACTGGTCTTAGAACGAAAACAAATGGAGCTATAAATAAATATAGAGAAATCCTGCTAACGCTAATTTGTCTCTTCTTTAGGAAATACGCTGGCGCAAAAAATATCGCTGAACGGTGAAATAGACATGCGCAAAAAACCAGCAAAAAGAATTTTTTCCACCGGCGCTGTAAGATATAGTCAATGGAAAACAGGAGTATGGAGATCGCCACTGTCTGGCGCAACCCCGTTAGAGAAAACGCAAAATACATCATGCTAATTAACATGATAAAGCTTGCTAACGGTTCTCTTGAATGCTTGTAAATAAACCGAGAAATGGAATAGGCATATATCGCTCCAATCACAGCAAACGCGATCTGGTGATCCTTGCTGATTAATGTAAGTAGCTTAAGCAAAAAATAAAACCCGACCTCTAGAAAATTAGCGATGATATCACCTAGACTTAGCTGCTGAACGCGGTAATAAATCCGAGAATATTGCAGACTATCGATACCCACAGATGTACTGCGCAAAGCGGCTATAAGAAAGAGGCTAAATCCTAAGATTCTACAATACACCTTTTTCTTACTTGTAAATCTCTCCTCTTGACTACTTATTTCCGGTAGAAACAATGCCAAGATTATAGCAATTAACATAAATACAGAATATATGTCCATTTTCTTTACTCCATTTGCTTACGATCGTATTGAATGATTATAAGATTGCAACTGCGATTTCTACGCTCTATACCTGAGGCTAATATATGCTCTATATACTCTCTTTAGATAATACAAAACCTTCCCAGTAATGTAATAGAATAAGTATTTCGTTTTTACGGGACGTGTCCACACACCTGCCGCTTTCAAAGTGGTCTTGTAGTCCAATCTGATATTCTTAGAATTTATCTTTGTTGTATAAAATAGAACCGTTTGAAGGTGCACTTGGTTTCGTATTGGTTCTTCTCGGAACTTATCCAGTAATTCAAGTAAGAAACGATCCACTTCAATCGGATGGAGACTACGAATTTTCTTTGTTTGTTGTGACTCGTGAACCCTGGTCATAACTAATTCATCTGTCACAGTAAAAAGATCGCACCCCTCAAGCGCTAAAGATACCCAACATTTCCAGTCCTGGATATATTTTAAGGCTGGATCGAATCCACCGATTTCCTGCAGTTTCCTTTTGGGAATAAGCAAAGCACAACCATTCAAACTGTTTCCACTAAACAATCTCTGGAACATCTCTTCGGATGAATAAAAACCATGTATCTTGCCGCGTAATCGTCGAATTCTTTTTCCATTTTTATCAATCAAGGTTGACCAACTGTTAAGAACGGTTTTGTGTTTATCTAGATGATAGCAATTGATCGCTCGTATTTGGGACTCAATTTTTTCAGGAAGATAAAGGTCATCGTGACTCAACCATGAAAACCACTCTCCTTTCATCTTTTCGAGTCCCAAGTTTAGCGCAGTACTTACGCCACCATTCTCTTTGTAAAAATATCTAATTCTGTCACCGTAACTCAACGCTATTCTTTCTGTGGCCCCTCCATCTGTAGAACCATCATTAACAACTATGACTTCTATATTCCTATACGTTTGTGCTAAAGCACTATTGATACTTTCTTCCAGATAATTACTCCCGTTGTAAACTGGAATGATAATTGAGACTAACGGTTTATACATAGAATACCATCCGCCTTCTAAGTTTAGACCACGAAGCCTTAATTTCTACTGTATTTAAGTATATAGGTAGTAGCGCAGCTCTACCAAACCCAAGCTCAAAATCGAGCCTACATAGAGAAAAAAATTCACCCTACATAAAACTGGAGTGCTATGACCTAACCGGACACGGTGAAGCTTAACTAAATATCTCATTCTTACCTTTTCTTAGGATCCCGAGCTGGCTATGCTGCCGCTAATAGCTTGGCATAATACTCTTGTTCAAACTCCATGGCGCTTAGGTCTCCTAACGCACTGTGAAGCCGCCGTGGGTTGTACCATAAAACGATATAGTTCACATTTGCTAAAGTGGCTTGAAAACGTCTTGAGAAGCATCTGCGATTAGTCAGCTCTTTCTTAATTGTAGCAAAGAAAGACTCAGCGCAGGCGTTATCGTAGCAATCACCCTTTGCACTCACGCTTTGCCCGATGCTATGCTCTCGAAGTAATTCTTGGAAGGCATACGGTGCTTACTGTGAGCCTCTATTCGAATGGAAGATTAACCCCTCTGCAGGGCGCTCATTGATAATGGCCATGTTCATGGCATTGATGACCACTGCTTAGTCATGCGGTTCGAAAGGGCCCAGCCTACGACATTTCGTGAAAACAGGTCAATAACCGTAACCAAATAGAGCCATCCCTCCGCCGTTGGGATGTAAGTAATGTCTATAATGATGTCTAAAAATGATCCTCAAATACTCTACACAGAACTTCTTCTGTGAATGGGCC
>LFSJ01000184.1 GCA_001512695.1 Tepidanaerobacter sp. DTU063
TGGGTCCTGAACGACATAGTCAACGTATATGCCGGGTATCGTAACGTCTTTGGGATTGATAGTGCCGTGTTCAGCAATGTACTTTACCTGGGCTATTACAATTCCACCGCAATTGTGGGCAGCTTGGGCGATTGATATTCCTTCAAGTATTGCAGCCTCTTCTTCGGAACTGATATTCCCTTTTGTATCAGCGGTGGTACCTCTCACTATAGCTACATCGATTTTGATGTTGGGATAGTAGAGCCATTCTTCTCCGTCAATTTCAATGACCTTCACCAAGTCTTCCTTGGCCGATTTATTCATTTTGCCACCTTCAATGCGCGGGTCTATGAAGGTGTGCAAACCGGTTTTTGTAATGACTCCCGGTTTTCCAGAAGCAATCGTCTGAAACATCTGTGAAATAACACCCTGGGGCAGGTTGTAGGCTTCGATTTTTTCTTCCAAGGCCAGCTGTGCCATCTTGGGAGCCATTCCCCAATGTCCTGCAATATCCCTTTTTACAAGACCCGGATATGCAAGGGCATCGGTACCGTAAGTATCTCTATCGCCTATACCGTTGGCATGCAGCAACGTCAAGTTTTTAGGCGATTTTTCCCTGCAGTACTTCTCACCTAATTTTTTCAATATAAAAGTTGGTTCACAAACGCCTCCGCCGGAGCCCTGAATGGC
>LFSJ01000144.1 GCA_001512695.1 Tepidanaerobacter sp. DTU063
GCAGTGGTCATGTCCGGAGGCATGGGCCTGGCCGTAGTGCTGATTAGCCTTGGCAAATCCTTTAATGCCGACCTGATGTCGTACTTGTTCGGCAGCCTGGTGGCCGTATCATATCGGGACATAATTATAATTTCAATATTGGGTTTTTTCATAATAGTTTCTGTGATATTATTATATAGGGAGCTTTTCTCCATAACTTTTGATGAGGAGGCAGCTGTTGTTTTAGGCATACCGGTAAAATGGATAAACTTTTACTTCACCCTCATGACCGCATTGGTGGTTGCCCTATCAGTCAGGGTGGTGGGAGCCCTTCTGATATCAGCATTGATGGTAATACCTGCGGCGGTAGGGCTGCAGCTTGCGAAAAGCTTCAAATCCACATTTATTATAGCCATTGCAGTTGCCCTATTTTCCGTCATAACAGGCCTTTATACATCCTTCACCTTCGACCTGGCCCCGGGCGGGACTATTGTCCTGATAGCATCTGCAATATTGATGATAGTAATCAGCCTAAAGGGGGTTCTAAGCCCTTGGACGCAGAAAAACTTTTAAAAGAAAAGCAGCTAAAAGTAACTCCACAGCGAAAGGCAATTATCAGCGTGCTGCAAAGCAGCAACTCGGTTTTAAGCGCCCAGGATATATTTTCGGAAGTATTAAAGACCTTGCCCGGCATAAACTTTTCTACGGTCTACAGGAATCTCGATATACTGCTGGACAGGGGTATTGTCTGCCAAATTACTCCGCAAAGGGGCGGGGTCCTCTACGAACTTCGCATGAAGGAGGGCCATCACCACCACGTCATTTGCAAAAAATGTGGGGCATCTTTGCCCTTAGAATACTGCCCCATGGAAGATATACGGAGGAAACTTGACGAAAAGGGCTTTACCCCTACAGAACATAGATTTGAGATCTATGGTTACTGCGATAAATGTAAAGGAGGCTAGTAAATTGAAGCTTGCTAGAAAGCTCTTTGTCCTCATACTCATTATGCTTCTTATACTAGTTGGCTGCACGAAGGCAGGCAAGGAAGCCGCAACTACGCCCGAGCCATCAAATACCGATACCCCGGGCAATGTAGAGACACCGGAGGAGAACAAAAACCAGGAAGAGCTGCCGGAAACCAAGGAAGGGAATGAATCAGAAAGTGACGAAACTGACACAGAAAACAATGAAGAGCAGCCGCTCTTTGAAGTGAAAGACTCGCCCTTGATTGATGGCTGGAAAGTGCTGACATTGAGAGACTATGCCTATAGCACCGAAGATTGGGACTCATATTCTTTTAAAGATTCAAGCCCCATGATATCGTACCGGCTCCATTTTCCCGGAAACTGGGACATCGAATACAGCGTCTTTACCGATGAAAATGGCCAAAAAGTTGCAGAACTCTTTCCCCCAATAATGATGAAAGAAGGCCAGGGCTTGCTGGACAACTGGCAGCTAAGTAGCGAATGCGAACTNNATCTCGAAAGAAGACATAAAAATCGGTAATTTGACCGGCGTAAGAATCATATTCAGAGCCTATCCCCACGGAGGGGATATCGAGTACTGGTACCCCCATACATACTACCTGACCGACGGCAAAAGGGTTTTTGCCATGAGCTTTTACACCCTGGAGCTGGATACAGACAAACAAAAACAATTCGACGGAATCATCGACAGCTTTACATTTCTGGATTAACCGAAAATCATCCTTAAACAACCACCTGCAAGACCACCGTATCTCGGTGGTTTTTTCATGCAATTAAAAAGCCAGAAATGAACTCCGGATGTCAAATATACTTTTAAAATCAAAGATTATTGTTTAAACCTAACAACACTATAGAATTTTTAGCACGAAAAGTTCTAAAATACCTTCAAAGTCCCATAAACAGTACAGTGATTTACGAAAAGAAGGAATCTTCTCAAAAACGTCGAATATATCATTCAAGAGAAAATATCACAATATTCGGCAAAGTGAAGAGAATATTAAACATGGAGGCTAAATGTTTTGAGACAAAAAATCTGCTTTTTACCCGAAAAGGGCGAAATTCTTACGCTGCCCATTCATTATAACCACATGGTCCAAGCCATGATTTATAACTCATTGGATAATGATATGGGTGATTTTCTTCACGATAAAGGTTTTGCACACGGGAATAGGAGCTTTAAGATGTTTGCCTTCTCCAGACTTATGGGTGAGTACCGCATAGATAAAAACGAGGCAACAATTACTTTTGTCGGCCCAGTATCATTAGTTGTAACATCGCCTTATAGCGATTTTTGTAACTCTCTTGCAAACGGTCTGCTGTTTAAATCAAGCGTCAGACTAGGGCATGCACAAGTAAAAGTAACTGACATTTCACTGGAAAAAGACCTAGTCGATGATGAAAAAATAAAGATTAACACGTTATCACCAATAGTTGTTTACAGCACATTACTCAGGCCAAACGGCAGAAAATATACCTGTTATTTTGAACCGGGAGAAAAAGACTTCGACGTAATAATGGATAACAACCTAAGAAACAAATATAAAGCTTTTCATCAAACAGAACCACCTGCTGAAAATGTGTCTATAAGGCCACTCAAACAGCCTAAACTCTCTATAATAGATTACAAGAACTTCATTATAAAGGGATATTCGGGAACCTTTATTCTGTCAGGGCCAGCACCGCTATTGCAAACAGCAGTTGAATGTGGACTCGGAAGCAAAAACAGCCAGGGCTTTGGATGCGTAAGGGTGTTAAAGTAAAGAAGAAGGGCTACGCCCTTCTTCAGAATCCTTATAGGTAGACTAGTTTAAACATAGCAAAAAAACATATTTCGAGTCCTCATAGGTAGGCTATATTAATTAATATTATACATTATTTTGCACAGAAAAGATAGCAAAATAAATAT
>LFSJ01000013.1:0-369 GCA_001512695.1 Tepidanaerobacter sp. DTU063
CGGGAGAGTCGCTTCTTATAAAATAGGCAAATCAAAACAGTATAGAAAAGCTCAAGGTGAAGATTACTGCACCTCTCCCTGTAAGCAATACCTGTCATTCTAAAGCTTGTTCCTTCACTGCGCAGGGGTTCGCAGGCAATTCGGCATCCTGCCGAGCGCCTGCCAGCGTGCCTCCTGCACGCTGCCCCTGCTACGTTTGGCCCAAGCTTAAGAATGACAACGGTCTTGCTTAATGGGTTCGTTTGCAGTAATCTTCACTTGAGCAACTTGTAAACGTTGATTGCAACTTCGAGTGTGATAGTAATATGATTATAGTTGAGACAAAGTTTTATGGTTATGTGGTGAATATTACGGTACTTCTTACCATAG
>LFSJ01000013.1:377-3382 GCA_001512695.1 Tepidanaerobacter sp. DTU063
ATTCTAAAACATATGCTGTAATACTCAAGGATTAGTAGCACATTCAGCATCATGTATAGTGTCTTGAGTCTCATCCTGTTTGCAGTCCTGCTGCGATTGCCGCAAATTTAGGATAACAACAGGTATTGCTTTAAGGAGAGGTGCCGTTATCTTCACCGGGAGTAACATACATTTACATAAATAAATTTAGGAAGGTGAATGCTTAATGTCAACAATCATCGATGTATTTGGAAGAGAAATTTTAGATTCTCGCGGTAATCCAACTGTAGAAGTAGAAGTTGTACTAGAAGATGGTACCGTAGGAAGAGCAGCAGTTCCCTCGGGTGCATCTACGGGCCAGTTTGAAGCTGTAGAGCTGAGAGACAAGGATCCCAAGCGCTATGTAGGCAAGGGCGTTCTAAATGCAGTGAAAAATGTCAATGAAGAAATTGCCCCTGAACTTCAGGGATTGGATGCATTAGATCAGGTGGCCATTGATAAACTCTTAATTGAAATGGATAATACGCCAAACAAGGGTCGCTTAGGCGCCAATGCCATCTTGGGTGTATCCCTGGCCACAGCTCACGCGGCAGCCAATTTCTTGGGAATAAGCCTTTACAGATATATCGGCGGTTCAAATGCCAAGGTTTTGCCGGTTCCCATGATGAATATATTAAACGGCGGCGAGCATGCGGATAACAACGTAGACCTGCAGGAGTTCATGATTATGCCGGCAGGCGCCAAAAGCTTTGCACAGGCCCTTCAAATGGGAGCCGAAACATTCCATACATTAAAGAAGGTTTTAGGAGAAAGAGGCCTTTCTACTTCAGTAGGCGATGAGGGAGGCTTTGCTCCAAACCTATCTTCCAATGAAGAGGCGATCAAATACATTATTGAGGCAATCGAAAAAGCCGGTTATGTTCCCGGCCAGGACATCTTTATAGCACTGGATGCTGCTTCATCAGAGTTTTACAATGATGGCAAATATCAGCTAAAAGGAGAAGGCTTGGAATACGATGCAGAGGGCATGGTAAACTATCTGTCCCGCTTAGTGGAGAAATACCCCATAATATCCATTGAAGACGGTATGGCCGAGGAAGATTGGGAAGGCTGGAAGCTCCTTACCGATGCCATCGGCGACAAGGTGCAGCTGGTAGGTGACGACCTGTTTGTCACAAATACGGAGCGGTTAAAGCGGGGTATTGAAAAAGGAGTGGGCAACTCCATACTTATAAAACTAAACCAAATCGGTACACTCACAGAAACTCTAGATGCAATTTCCATGGCTGAAAGGGCCAAATACACGGCAGTTATATCACACCGCTCCGGTGAAACGGAAGACGTAACAATAGCAGACCTGGCAGTGGCTACGAACGCCGGACAAATCAAGACCGGTGCACCCTCCCGTACGGACAGAGTTGCCAAATACAATCAGCTCCTCAGAATTGAACAGGAACTGGGTAGCACGGCACAGTACCTCGGCATTTCAGCTTTCTACAACATTAAGCGCTAATTGAATTTCCGCATTACTTTGTAAGTTAACCCATGATTTGTCTATAGATAGTGCAATTTCTCCTGATGGAAAGTTTCTTGTGAGTTATCTGTCACAAAAACTTTCCATCGGTTTTCTTAAGACTATTAATTGTTATCCGATAATATAATAGCTTTATATGAATTAACTTTAATGTTACTAATGGTTGAAAGATTAAGCACCCTATTCAACTAAATTTCAAAGCTGTTGATTCTTGTTGGTAATACTGAATTTTTCTCAATTTGTACTTAGCAACTACGAAGGTTGTCAGGTAATACAAGTGAGCGAATTTTATTTTTTCGTTTTGGTTCTTGATGAGATTTCAAGAAAGCCGTAAAAAGCTTTTCGCGGAGTAACAACAATGATATTATAGCGAGGCTTAAATAATTCTACGCATAATTTCTTTTTTGCAAATAAAAATGATCTTAAAAGCTTTAGGCTTTTGTAGAAATCGAATCTAGAACCATAGAAAAAATAAACCTGAGCGAACTGTATTACCTGACAGTATATGTTGTTCTATAGAAAGCTTTTTAGGGGGCCTTTTATGAAAGAACTAATTGTATACCCCACGCCGCATCTTGTACTACAGCATAGAATGAGGCAGCTCCGGGGCAAAAAAGGGGTTGCCGGAGAAGAGCCAATTACCTACGAAATCTTTGTTGATAGGTGCATAAAGCATGTTGTAGCTTCGAAGATGTTTATGGGTGATTTCAAGAAAAACTTGGTCTTAAAAAATATAATCCAAAAACTGAAAATACAAAACAAACTAAAATATTTTGATACTATCAGGCAGGGTTATGTACAGCGCATCGGGGAAGTGATTGGTGAACTAAAGCAGCAGGATATAGATGTAGATACTTTTGATGCCATGATTAGCAACAAGCCTTGTCACAACGACCTGTCATTAATCTACAGGGCATACCAGGAGTTTCTTAGCGAGAACCATTTTTATGATCAGGAAGATAGGTACATACTGTGCGAAGAACATGTTCTAGAAAGCAGCTTTATTACGGGCATAGACAAAGTTCATTTTAAGGAGTTTTATAGCCTATCTCCGATTCAGCAGAAAATTGTAGATGCACTTGGAGATAAGGCTGTCCTTAGCAATTCGAAGCTGGAATCTAATATGAAAGAAATAAGAGTCGTAAGAGCACACAATCGGAGAACAGAGGTTGTAAACCTTGCCCAGGTGATACTGGAAGACTTAGGGGAAGGGCTCTTGCCCCACAACCTATGCATAGTCCTGCGAGAGCGGGAACTTTACGAGCATATTTTGTTGGAAGTTTTCCAGGAGATGGGGATTCCTATTTGCCTGCAGTTACAGGCTCAACTCCTGCACAACCCCTTTATAAAGGCACTGCTGAAGTTTTTGCAGGGCGGGGGCAGCGAGTATTTTCCTGGAGAAGTGCTTGATGAAAGCATCCAAAGCAAAAAATCTTCCATTATGGAATGGGTAGCTTTTGTGGTAGACTTCCTTGAGAGAAAGGGCCTACCT
>LFSJ01000013.1:3391-4667 GCA_001512695.1 Tepidanaerobacter sp. DTU063
AAGCCATGGTTAATCTTTTTGATGAATTAATAGATGTAGGCCAAATATTCTCCGATGAGTGTGTAGACCTGCAAGACTTTATAGCAAATTTAAACATGTACCTCGGCGGTCGATATTACACTTACAGGGAATCGAGTGAGGGAGTATTGGTGCTGTCTCCAGCGATGCTCAGGGGCCTCAAGTTCGATAAGGTTTATGTCCCGGGAATGGTGGAAGGTGAATTCCCGAGAGATTTTAGGCCTGATTGGCTTTTGAAGGACTGGGAAAGGGCAGCTTTTAATGAAAAGGGGTATGCTTTTGATACCTTAGATATCCTCCTTGAAAAAGAAGAGGAAGCCTTTGACTTTATTTTAACATCGGCAAGGGCAGGGTATTTTTCATATCCCAATTTAGCAGATGACAACAGCGCCGTGCTGATGTCATCGTACCTTGAAAAGCTGCTCGGCACATATGCGACTTCAATAGAAAACCTAAGATTAGAGTCAACATATAATTTTGAAGGCAGAGACTATCCTGTACCCGAGCCGGGAGTCATTTCGGACATTACAAGAGATAAGCTAGGCGAGTATTTTAAGGAGAGACCCTTTAGTGCAACGGCTTTTAATATGTACGGAGAATGTCCCTACAAGTTTTTCCTAGCGAGAGTCTTGAACCTGTCTCCTCCCGAGGAAGAAGGCGAATACACAGCCCTTGCCAGGGGGACCGTTTTGCACAAAATACTTGAGACTTTTTTTAAAAATCACAGCGAAGGCCTTGAAGCTAATAAATTAGATGAGTATGTTGATGAAATAAAAGCTCTTACCCATGATATCATGGTAGGCCATAACTTGAAGGAAAACTTTTTGCACCCATTGCTGTTTGAAATAGAAAAGAATCAAATTGCCGAAAGCATCATTAATTACATAGCTTCATATTTAAAACAGGCAGGAGATTTTAAACCTATTCATTTTGAGATGGGCTTTGGTTATGAGCGGGAGTTTGCTTTTGATTTTGCCCCCGATATTTTATTTTCCGGCAAAATTGATAGAATAGATGAAGACCCAAAGGGCAGGTTAGTTGTTTTCGATTATAAGTCGGGCTCGACTCCCGATATAAAACAGATAGAAGAAGGCACAAATCTTCAAATGCCTCTCTACATAATGGCATGTGAACAGTTGCTTAAACAGCCCGTGGCAGGAGGAGCCTTTATTTCCCTAAAAAAAGCTGATGTGGACAATATCCTGGTAAGGGATAGAGATTTGCCTTTTGTATCAAAGCGCCGGAAAAAGGGGATTTT
>LFSJ01000013.1:4715-5290 GCA_001512695.1 Tepidanaerobacter sp. DTU063
ATCTGGCCGTTACTGCAGGAGCAGGGGCAGGCAAGACGAGAGTTTTAGTTGACCGCATTTTATATATTCTTAAAAATGGTCTTGCAGATATTGATGAAATAGTTGCAATTACCTACACCAATAAAGCAGCCCTGGAAATAAGGGAAAGGCTTCGAAAGGAAATGCTCAAGCAAAAAGGCGACAGCTTATTCTCCAAAATGCTGAAAAAACTAGGGATTGCGTACATCGGCACGATTCACAGCTTTTGCCTCAGGCTTTTAAAGGAAAACCCGGTTGAAGCGGGCATTGATTCAGATGCAAGTATCCTGGAAGAGTACCGGGCAGATGCCTGGCTAAGAGAAAGCATAGAGGAAAGGGTCCTTGAGAATCTTGATAATGACTATGTCTTCCAACTAACTTCCGAGCTAGGCTTTTATAAATTGCTCAGGGAACTTTTCAGCACTATGAAAACCATGCAAAACCAAGGCATTGACCCAACCGTTGTTGAAAAAATGGCAGCAAGTGGTGAAGAAAAAGCTATAGCGGAGCTCATCCGTCAGGCTTTCAATACCTATCAGCTTAAAAAAGAGGAACAA
>LFSJ01000013.1:5434-5989 GCA_001512695.1 Tepidanaerobacter sp. DTU063
TTTGTCGTAGGCGATAAAAAACAATCCATATACGGCTTTCGCGGGGCAAGGGTGGAGCTTTTTGAAAAGCTCAAGGCAGATTTGGAAAGTCGCGGTCAGGCAATAGCTTTAAAGGATAATTTTCGGAGTGATGAGCGCATAATCGAATTTGTAAATCGCAGCTTTGAAAACTTGATGGCAGGCTATGAAGCGATTTTGGCCAACAGATGTCATCAAGCCACCAGGAATATTTGCTTTATCACACCGGAAAGTAGCGGCAATATGGAAGAGCGAAGGAAGTTGGAAGGCGAATTTATAGCAAGGAAAATACTGCAGATGATGACTGATGATGACGTTAAAATTTTTGACAAAGACAGCCAAGAGCACCGCAAAGCTAAGTTTAGGGATTTTGCAGTGCTACTTAGAAGGAGAACCCATCTTAAACACTATATTAATGCCTTCAAAAAACACTGTATTCCATTTCATGTGGCAGACACAGGAAGCCTTATGGAAAGTCCGGGAGTGAAAAATCTCCTCTACGCCCTGAATACCATTGAGTACCAGGACAATATCAAT
>LFSJ01000013.1:6037-10390 GCA_001512695.1 Tepidanaerobacter sp. DTU063
CGAAGCTGGTGTAAAATAAAAGACAAGCTTACGATTAGGGAACTTGCAGGGGCAATTGTAGAGGATACCGGCCTCTTGCCCTCTTTAGCTAAAATTGACTTTGTAGAGATCGAAAGTCTATATAAGTTTATGGATCTTTGCTGGCATTACGACCGGCAGGGTTACACTTTAAAAGAGTTTATGGACGAGATTGCTGACTTTGGTGACCAGCAGCAGGAGGCCACCGATGTTTCGGAAGAAGAGGATGTAGTAAAGTTTATCACCATCCATTCTTCCAAGGGCTTGGAGTTTCCCATAGTAATCCTGGCGGACAGCGGTCAGAATATATCTTTTAGTTCTTCGGAAATCCTTTTTGACCCTGAAAAGGGATTTGCCTTGAAAAAGGACAAGAATAAGTGGGAAGGACTAAAAGAACATTTAGAGGAAAGGGAGATGGAAGAGGCCAAACGGTTGCTCTATGTAGCCCTTACGAGGGCCAGGGATTATCTTGTGATATCGGGAGAAATGGCCTCCGAGAAAAAAGAAAGCTTTTTAAAATGGTTAAATCAAGAATCAAATGCCATTCAGGAAATGTCTATAGATGTAATTTCGGATCTATCAGAACTGCTAGTGGATGAGATCAAATTACCTGCTTCTGAAAAAGCTGAAGCTGCTTGTGCAAAAGTCCAAGCCCAAGTCGGTCATATTCCGGTCCATAGGAGATCTTCCGTAACCTCATTGGGAGAATTCCTAAGATGCCCCAGGAGGTATTACTTTAGCAGTGTTCTAGGCATACCTGAGAAGATTTTTTATAAGAGAGAAAGGCAAGTGCCAGGGCTTTCTGCCGTCGAAAAAGGCTTGATAGTCCATGAGCTCATAGAAAAACTATATAAGGATAAACTTGAGGAAATAGATGTAGACGATTTTCTTTCGCAACAGGGATATTCATTTGGTCTTGAAGATATAACTTTTATTAAAAAGTGTCTAGAAAACTTTGTTTCAAGCGGAATATATAATATACCGGGAGAAGTTTTTTCCGAGATTCCTTTTGCTTATCGTGTAAATAGCCGATGGCTTTTAACGGGAAAAGCTGATCTCTTGGTCTTTGAAGATGATGGTGCAACTATTGTAGATTTTAAAACAAATACGCAAATCCATCCAAATTTACTTGAAATCTACCGGTTGCAAGTGTTAACATATGCATTGGCAATATCAAATATTTACAATGTGGAGCCTAAAAGGGCAATTGTAGCATCACTGTTCGAAGGGAATTTTACTCAGATAGAGATGAGCCCATCCATCCTGGCAGAGTGCAATGAGCAAATCTTATGCATCCTAGATAGGATAGAAAGTGGTGCATTTCAAGATAAGGCCCGAGATGCTGTAACATGTAATTTTTGTGCATATAAAAACATGTTGTGTAAATTACTATAGTAAAGAAGGTGGTAAGCAAATCCGAAATCTCACAACAAAATTGGGAACATATCATCAGGCAAATATTATGAAGAAACAAGCTTTTCTCCACGCGTAATCATATAATGTAACAGTATAATTTAAAATAACTTTAATAGTGTAGCACAATTACAGGCAAAATGCTTTACTTTAAAAAAGTGTTGTGCTATAATTACCACTATGAGATGCACGGAGGTATCATAAATGGAACTGTTTTTGACGATTGTTTATATATTACTTTGTGTAAGCCTTATAATTTCTGTACTGCTGCAGTCAGGCAAATCTGCTGGTCTTTCGGGAAGCATTGCCGGTGGTGCTGAGAGTTTGTTTGGCAAGAAAAAAGGCATAGATGATAAGCTGGCTAGGTACACACAGATTTTGGCTTTTGCTTTTCTCGCAATGTCAGTGATAATGATTGTTTTTTTACGTTAGGACTTAAAGCTGGAGGGAAGTGTCAATGGAGAACCTGGTGATATGGGCCCCAATTATGGGAATTTTGGCCTTAGCTTTTGCTTATATGTTGGCTGCAAGGATAACTAGGAGTCCTGCAGGCAATCAGAGGATGCAGGAGATATCCGATGCTATACATGAAGGAGCTATGGCTTTTCTTTTTCGTGAGTATAAAATCTTGTCAGCATTTGTTGCCATAATGTTTATAGTTATAGGCTTGTTTATTGACTGGCCCACATCCATAAGCTACCTGATGGGAAGCATTGCCTCTGTGCTTGCCGGTTTTATTGGCATGAATGTGGCAACAAGGTCCAATGTGAGGACAGCCCATGCGGCTCAGGAGAGCCAGAGCAAGGCTCTCAGCATAGCCTTTTCAGGTGGAGCGGTCATGGGAATGTCGGTGGTGGGTTTAGGCCTTTTAGGACTTGGGATTCTCTATTTTTTATTTGGAAATCCCCAAGATGTCAAGAGTTTTGATGTGATAAACGGCTTTGCCTTAGGCGCAAGCTCTATAGCGCTTTTTGCGAGGGTTGGCGGAGGTATATATACCAAGGCTGCCGACGTAGGTGCTGATTTGGTGGGAAAAGTAGAAGCAGGCATACCGGAAGATGACCCAAGAAACCCGGCGGTTATTGCTGACAATGTAGGTGACAATGTTGGCGACGTTGCCGGAATGGGCGCAGACCTGTTTGAATCTTACGTAGGCTCTATAGTTTCAGGCATGGCCATTGGGGCGGTAGCAGCATCGACAATTACAGGCCAGCCCTTTGGCATAAAAGGAATTGTCTTTCCGCTTTTGATTGCAGCCGTAGGCATTCTCAGTTCTATCATTGGTACCTTTTTTGTAAATTCTTCAGGAGGCAAAGATCCTCACAAGGCTCTGAGCAATGGAACTTTTATCAGCGGAGCTCTAACAATAATTGGGGTTTATTTTATCAGCCGTGTTTTATTCGGTGAAATGAGTCAGTTTTTTGCCACAACTTCAGGTATCCTTGTGGGGATTATTATCGGTATGGTAACCGAATACTATACATCAGAAGAAAAAGCACCGGTAATAGAGATTGCCAAGTCATCCCAGACCGGACCGGCAACTAATATTATTTCCGGTCTTGCGGTAGGAATGAAGTCCACAGCCCTGCCAATTCTTTTTATTGCCGCTGCAATACTTATTTCGTATAAGTTTTCAGGTCTATATGGCATAGCCCTTGCCGCTATTGGGATGCTATCAACTACGGGCATGACAGTAGCAGTAGATGCTTACGGTCCCATTGCAGACAATGCCGGCGGCATTGCAGAAATGGCAGAACTTCCCCATGAGGTTCGTGAGATAACGGACAGGCTAGACTCTGTTGGCAATACTACTGCTGCAATAGGAAAGGGTTTTGCCATAGGTTCGGCGGCTCTTACTGCATTGGCCTTGTTTTCGGCCTATACCACCGCTGCCGGTTTAACGGAAGGTATAAATTTACTTAGAGCGGAAGTCATTGTAGGCCTTTTTATTGGCGGCATGCTACCATTTCTGTTTTCAGCATTGACCATGGAGGCTGTGGGGAAGGCGGCCTTTCAAATGATAGAAGAAGTGAGAAGGCAGTTTAGGGAGATACCGGGCATCATGGAAGAAAAGGCCAAGCCCGATTATGCAAAATGCGTCGATATCAGCACGACGGCAGCATTGAAAGAGATGATAGTTCCGGGACTCATGGCAGTAGTTGCACCCGTTGCCGTAGGCTTTATATTCGGCACGGAAGCCCTGGGTGGCCTCTTAGCGGGAGCACTGGTGACGGGAGTAATGGTGGCAATTCAAATGTCAAACTCGGGAGGAGCTTGGGACAACGCTAAAAAGTATATCGAATCAGGGCATTTTGGCGGTAAGGGCACTAATACCCACGCCGCTGCAGTAGTGGGAGATACGGTGGGCGATCCATTTAAGGATACATCAGGTCCGTCCATAAACATTTTGATAAAATTAATGACAATTGTGGCATTGGTGTTTGCACCGCTATTTGTAGGCTGATTTTAAGCCTATTGAGCCCAATTAAGACCTTATTTGAGTTGACAGATATTTTTTCTTGTTGTAAACTATAGATACAAGTGAATATCTCAAAGCCTCACTTTTCACAAGTGAGGTAGAGGCGCAATGCTTAACTATCCTTAGTGTAGCTTGGGAGTGAAGCAATGACACTATGGAGAAGGAAGCGTTGCCGAAGCAAATAATATCCTCTCGTATTATTTGCTGGGCCTGCGGTTAATAGCTGCAGGACTGTCTCAATAAACTGTCCCGGTTTATTGAGTTGCGCTATCTCAATTGGGGAAAGTCGAGGAATTTGGGTAATTGCGCATATAGGCCCGAGTTCTTCTCGGGCTTTTTTTATATTATTAAAACGAAGGGAGATATAATTATGAACAAAAGGGTACTGTCATTAATTGTCATGGTTTTGACGATTACATTACTGATTGTTGGCTGCGGTGCAA
>LFSJ01000013.1:10485-10967 GCA_001512695.1 Tepidanaerobacter sp. DTU063
GAAATTGCAAAGAGGATTGCAGAAGGGCTGGGGAAAGAATTAGTTATAGTTAAGACTGAATGGACCGGCCTACTGCCTGCTTTGACTTCAGGCAAAATCGATGCAATCATTGCAGGCATGTCGCCAACGGAAGAACGCAAGGAGACAATTGACTTTTCGGATATCTACTATAAGTCGGATTTAGTGATGGTTGTCAAACGGGGCAGTAAGTATGAAAATGCCACTTCAATACAGGATTTTAAGGGGGCCAAGATAACAGCCCAGTTAAATACCTTTCACTATACGGTCATAGATCAAATTGAAGGTGTAAACAAACAGCCGGCAATGGACGATTTCCCCGCAATGAGAGTTGCCCTTGAATCGGGAACGATTGACGGTTACGTTACTGAACGCCCCGAGGCTATCAGTGCGGAAGCGGCCAATCCCAACTTTAAGATGGTAGAATTTACGGATGGCTTTGTCACTTCGGACGATGATACGGC
>LFSJ01000013.1:10985-12316 GCA_001512695.1 Tepidanaerobacter sp. DTU063
CATTTCAGAAGAAGAAAGAACGAAGCTAATGGATGAAGCTATAAGGAATCAGCCGGCGGCAGAGTGACTCTATTAAAAACCGGATGCTTTCGCATTCGGTTTTTAATAAGACAAAGCCCGCTCTTTGAAGGAGGATAAATATGAGCTCTGATTATATAATTAAAATCATACTCAACTACTGGCCGATGTTTCTACGGGGTGCGGGAATGACCCTTTTTATTTCAATCATAGGCACAGTCTTGGGTTTTATAATCGGATTAATAACGGGAATAATCCGCACCATCCCAATGCCCGAATCGGGCGTCCAAAGGGCCATAATAAAAGTGGTAAATGCCATACTCTCCGCTTATGTGGAAGTATTTCGAGGGACACCCATGATTGTTCAGGCGATGGTCATATATTATGGTTCTGCCCAGGTGCTGAACATAGATATGAATCGTATAGCTGCGGCACTTTTGGTGGTGTCAATTAATACGGGGGCCTACATGGCAGAAATTGTAAGGGGCGGCATAGTATCCATTGACCAGGGCCAGTTTGAAGCGGCGTATGCCGTTGGAATGAATCACATACAAGCCATGACAAATGTGGTGTTGCCCCAGGTGATCAGGAACATTTTACCGGCAACGGGCAATGAGTTCGTAATAAACATCAAAGATACTTCAGTACTTAATGTAATTTCGGTAACGGAACTATATTTTCAGACGAAAACCATTGCTGGAATCAACTTTAGATTTTTTGAACCATTCTTTATAACTTGTATAATCTATTTTGTAATGACATTTACGGTAACGAGAATCTTACGATACATTGAAAAGAGATTAGACGGTCCGGAAAACTATACGGTGATTTATAATCCGATGCAGATNNATTAGTGAAGGAGACTGAGAAGTCATGGAACGCATAATAGAGATCATACACCTGAAAAAGAGTTTTGGGACCCATGAGGTATTAAAGGACATAAATTTCCACGTAAATAAGGGGGAAGTGGTCTGCATAATAGGTCCCTCCGGCTCTGGCAAATCGACCCTACTGCGCTGCATCAATCTCCTGGAAAAGCCTAGCGGAGGAAAGATTTTGTACAAAGGCAAAAACATTTTAGAGGGAAATCACAACATCTACGCGTACCGCACCAAGCTCGGCATGGTGTTTCAGCACTTCAATCTTTTTAACAATCACAATGTGCTCAGCAACTGCACCGTAGGCCAAATCAAGGTGCTGAAACGCTCCAAGGAGGAAGCTGAAAAGGTGGCCATGAAGTACTTGAGGGTTGTGGGCATGGAACAGTACATCAATGCAAAGCCCAGACAATTGTCGGGTGGTCAAAAACAGCG
>LFSJ01000013.1:12414-13053 GCA_001512695.1 Tepidanaerobacter sp. DTU063
GTGGTAACCCATGAGATGGAATTTGCAAGAGACGTAGCCGACAGGGTTGTTTTTATGGATAAGGGAGTTATAGAAGAGGAAGGCACACCCGAAGAAATATTCAATAACCCCAAAAAAGAGCGAACTAGGGAGTTTTTAAAGAGAACTTTAAAATAAACTACTCTAACAAAGCGGTTTCGGTAATATCGGAAACCGTTTTTTGTTAAAAAATAGTTGACAAGCAGTCGCTGATATGGTAGTATGTAAGTGAAAATTTTCAGACTTGACACTATTAAGTGGCTAATGCGACTTTCAGACAATCCTGTCAATAAAGAGTTGGAATAATTTGACCCTATTTTCGTTGAAAGATACCAAGTTTTCCCTAGGCAAATAACACGCAACTTGAATCAAGTCCCATACGAGTTTTCTTTCACCCTGTTCAGGTTTTAAATAAAAACCTTTTTTTATACTAATAAGGTTTGTGAGAGAAAGGGGGGAAGCCTATAACTTAAAAGGGAAAATATAAAGGTGTGTTATTTTAAATTCTAAATCGATAGGGGGAGAAAAGATGAAAAAGGGTCTTAAGTTCGTGGCCTTGGGCCTAGTGTTAGTTTTGATTTTTGTTGCCTTGGCTGGCTGTGGTGGTCAAACTTCACAATC
>LFSJ01000099.1:0-6680 GCA_001512695.1 Tepidanaerobacter sp. DTU063
TAAATAGCAAAGTTTATCCCTCAAATACTTTCATATACAAAGAAAAACAGCATGCCATGGAAGACGCCCGAATAAAATTAGAAGATACCAAGGCGTCTGTTGAGGCAGAAGTGCGTCAAATATGGCTTGACTTTGAAGAAGCCAAAGTAAACATACCTGTTTTGGACAAGGCTTTGGAGATGGCAGAAGAGAGCCTTCGCCTTGCCAGGCTCAGCTACGAGGCGGGCCTTGTTCGGAGCGTTGATGTGGCAGCTGCCGAGGAAGGCTTGAGACAGGTGCAGCTTCAAAGGTCCGGAGTGATATATGATTACAACTTGGCCAGGCTGAAACTTGAAAACGTAGTGCGCTTTTCTGTATCCGGAGCTGCGGCCATTTCATCAGAAGCTAGTCCCATGTAAGTATTTTACGGCACAAGTATAATGAAAAAAGCCAAACCTGACTTGGCATATTACCCGAAAGTTACAATAGTGTTACAATCCGGTTACAATTCCGAGATACCCTCATAATAGGGGACTCTCCTTCGATATTATATGATAGATAAAACAAAACCTTGCTTTCCGGAAACAGGGTCCATATTCAAAAGAGGAGGGTATCAATGAAGAAGTGCAAAAAAGTTACAGTGATGCTTTTAGTCGTGGTTTTATTCATGACCTTCCTAGCCCCTGTGGCTAATGCAAAAAGCTGGGATATGCCACCCGGTCAGTTAAAAAAAGTGACGGGGATACCCTATGGGCAGCTTAAAAAAATAGGCTTTCTTGATTTAGACGAGACAATCGAGTGGGCCAGGATGGCCATTGACCGGATGTATGCCCGCGGGATATTTACGGGGTACCCGGGTAATGTCTTCAAGCCCAGGAACAATGTGACTCACTTGGAAGCCATCATAATGTCCCTTAGGGTCATGGGATGGGAAGAAGAGGCTAAAAGGACTAAGGTTAACGATGATATTAGAAAAATCAACCTTTTGTGGGATGATGCCTATTACTACATAGCCCTGGCTGTTGAAAAAGGCCTGATAAAAGCTGAGGAATTAAGGGGCTTCAATCCCAACGCACCAGCCAAGCGCTATGAAGTGGCAAGATACATCGTAAGGGCATTGGATTTGGAAAGTCAAGCACAAAAACACATGAAGGAAAAACTTCCCTTTAAAGATGCTAATGCCATCCCCAAGGATGCCGTTGGCTACGTATACGTGATGCTAGACTTAGGGCTGATGAAAGGTGACGACAACAACAGGTTTAAGCCAAATGATCCCATAACCAGGGCTGAAATGGCAGTAATGCTCAACCGCCTGGATGAACGCCTCGGGCAGGAAGATGAAAATGAATTAATCGGCACCATAAGAGATATTGACTTGAAGAATTTAACCATAACAATACGAAATTCTTCAGGCACAAAGACCTATGACCTTCTGCAGGAGACTCCCGTCTATATAGATGGCAGGTACCGCAGCTTAGAAGACTTAAGAGTTGGAGATAAGGTGGAACTATTTATCGATGAGGATGAATTCGTGATATTCATCCAGGTCATTGAAGAGACCAAGCAGGCCATAGTCTCAGCAAAAGGCCTTGTGGTAGAGGTGGGCCGAAGGACAATTTCCCTGGTGACATATATAACGGAGCCCGATGAGGCCTTTATAGGTACCCTTGTTGAAAATGACATAGAGGGCCGTCACTATGAATTGGAAACAAAGCAGGGCACATTTGTATTAAAAGGCAACACAAAAGGGCTTGAAGACTATGTTGGAGATATGATTGTAGTAAAAGGAGAAATTACAGACGAATTTTCCATTTACATGAGGGGCCCATTGCTAGAAGTAGAAAAATATTATGTGTTAAGGTCCCGGGACATGGTAACATATGATGTAGACGGGAATACAAAAATAACCCTGGACGGCAAGACAGCCAAACTATCTGAAATAACTGTGGGAGATTTCGCGCAAGTTCGTGCGGATAAAGACAATCTTGCCATAGAAATCAAGGCGGAGAGTTGTAAAGACAAAGTCAGAGAACGGGAGAAAGACGGCAAAAACACAAGAGATGGCAAGTTAGAAGGCAAAGTGGTGTCGGTCAACTTGGGCGCAACTTGGCAGCTGACCATAAAAAACGACAAAGGTCAGTACACATTAATCATAGATAAAGATGTGCAACTTAAAGGGTTAAAGAGCTTAAGGAATCTCAAGAGGGGCATGGAAATTGAACTAAGGATAGAGGACGGAAAAATCATAGAGATTGAGCTTGATGATTAAATAATAAATTTATAGAGAATCAATACTTAAATGTGTCCCCTTAATGTGGCGGGGCAGCAATCCTGTCACATTAAGGGGGCATTTTTCTTAAATACCTTTTCATTGACAAAATTGTTATAAAATTTTATAGTATAATAAGCAAATCGTAAAAACTGACAAAGGAGCGTAACACCATGAAAGAAATGATTATTGCATGCGAAACATTAAAAGATGAGTTGCTTACGGCAATGGAAAGGACAGGATCTCAACTACCTATTATTTGGATAGATTCATTGTACCATATGGAACCCGGGATGCTGCGCAAAAAACTTCAGGAAGAAATAGATTCCGTGGAAAATGCGGAAAATCTTTTACTTGCTTTTGGCAGTTGCGGAAATGCTTTGATCGGAGTCAAGGCCACTACTGCAAATCTCATTATCCCTAAGACCGATGATTGCATTTCAATGGTATTGTGCAAACAGGGTGAAAAATTTGAGCGTGCGAAAAAGACTTACTTTTTGACGAAAGGCTGGATTGAGTCTTCAAGAAGTTTAACAGCGGAATACAAGAGAGCGGTGGAGAGGTACGGCAAGGAAAAGGCGGAAAGGATTTTCAAATTCATGCTCAACAGCTATAAGTACCTGATGCTCATCGATACCCAATCTTATGATGTGAAAAAATACAAGGGCAAAGCTGAAAAGATTGCCGAGTTGACAAATATGGAGCTTATCATTGAAAGGGGAAGTGTTTGGTTTTTAGAAAAACTGCTAACCGGCCCGTACGACGATGACTTTTGTATCATACCAAAAGGGGAGGAAGTTAAAATACACCATTTTGGATATGATACTGATTTTGCTCCAAACAAATCGGTAAATCTGGTTTAATACCCTTGAATCTTTAATATTACTATGCGGGGGAGGTGAAATATGGTGAATGCAAAACAGCTGCAGCAAGAAAGAATCCGGATTTTTCACGATATCTACGATAACAAAATTCCTAAAAGGGTTCCCATTAATATAGGTCTTCTCTTCGAAGTAATAGCACAGTTTGGAAACTTGGACCTGAAAAAAGTCCTTTGGAATCCCGAATTGATTTACGATGCAGCTGATGCCATGTGTCAGACTGTGTATTCAGATGTGTGTCCCTTGATGAGCTCGTTAAGATACCCCTCTTATTATAAAATACTTAAATCCAAGTCTTTTGTCATGGCATCTAACGGCTTTATTCAGCATACTGGAGTTATGGGGATGTATTTAGAAGACTATGATTATCTGATAGAAAAACCGTATGAATGCATTGTAGAAAGGGTTTTACCCAGACTATATAAAGCTATTGACTGGAACGAACCAATCAATAGTGCATTTAGCCTGATGAAGGCATTTTACGCCTATAATAACGAGTTCGCCCAGGCAAATAGGATAATACAAAATTTGATCCAGAATTACGGTTATTATCCCCAAAATCCATTGTATTACGGCTTTACCCAAACGCCCTTTGATTTTTTAGCTGATCAATTGAGAGGATTTAAAGGAATTAGCAAGGATATCAGGAAGATTCCCGATAAAATTGAAAAAGCCTGTGAAGCCTTATATCCTTTGGCTTTTGCTAAGGGTCTGCCCAAGGAGATTTCTAAATACGGCTATGTATTTATCCCACTGCACATGCCTGCTTTCATGAGGGAAAAAGATTTTGAAAGGCTTTATTGGCCGACTTTTAAGAGAATGGTGGATGAGTACGCTTCCCTTGGCCTTCGTTGCAATCTATTTTGCGAACATGATTGGAACAGGTATTTGGATTACCTTTATGAATTGCCCCAGAATACTATCCTTATGTTTGAATACGGGGATCCCAAACTTATAAAACAAAAATTGGGCAAAAAACATATTATTACCGGTCTTTATCCACTTATTAATTTAAAAACAAAATCTCCGGAGCAATGTGCCGATGAAGTCAAAAGGTACATGGATATCCTCGCTCCGGGCGGTAAATACATATTTGGCTTTGATAAAAGTCCTTTATCGTTAAATGATTTGAACATCGACTCATTGCGAGCTGTTGCCAACACGGTCAGGGATTACGGTATTTATAGTAATCCGGGGAACAATACAAACTTTGAATTTGATAATAAGAAATATAATGCAAAGCCTTCAATAACACTTAAAAGCAAATACTTAATGTCGTGGGACTATTATAAACTAGGTTGCAAAATATCTGATTTTGAACAGCAAAAAATAAAATATATCGAAGATGGGATATTTGAATTCATAATGTTTCTATTGCTGTAGAATTATGTATTTTAATGTCATTATTTAGGCAAAATTGACAGAATATATCACATTGCCTATATATTGTACATAATATAAAGGTTTCTAAATTGTATTGACAAATACGTTTATTTTATATATACTAAAAATAAGTCTACATGTATATACAATGCAATTTGAGTCTTTAAATGGGAGGTGATTTAATAAAACAGTTTAATAATTATTTAAATATCTAAATCATACAAAGGAGGGGTAGAAACCGTGAAAAAGCCGTTGAGCAGTGCCATCAAAAGGTTTTATGGCATTGGTGATTTTGGTTTCACATTAATGACTCAAGTAGAATTGACCTTCTTTGTTTTCTTCCTTACTGACATAGCAAAGTTTTCCCTTCCCATGGTAGCCCTAATCGGAGCTATTACAAGTATTGCGGATGCTATATCATCTCCGTTTTATGGTGCCATAATAAGCGGCACAAAACCGATGAAATGGGGCAGGAACCGTTCTTGGATGCTTATTGCACCACCCATTGTAGTTCTTTTATACATTTTCCAGTTCACCAGAATCGGCTCCGAATCTATGGCAGCTTTTATTGTATGTGCAGGTTTTATTTTAAGTCATATTGCTTGGAATATTCCATGGGTTGCGAACGTTTCGCTGATACCGGTATTGGCTACGAATCCTGAAGAACGTGCCTTTCTTTCTGCCAGACGTGCTACATACACTGCATTAGGGACAGTTGCCTTTTCTTACACAGGTCCTCCCTTGGCCAATTTTCTTGGCCAGGTAACAAACAATCCTATATTAGGATACTCTCTACTTGCCGGCATAATGGCCTTTGTTATGATGGTTTGTTATTGGACGGTTTTCAAAATAACCGAAGGCTACGAAGAAACCGTCCAGGTGCAAACATCTGCGGCAAAAAGTGCTTCAGCCCAAGGCGTAGCATCAATAAAAGGAATGCTGAACAGTCTCGTGCAGAATCCTCCTCTCATTGTCCTGCTGATTTCCGACTTTCTAAGATATATGGTTAATTTTGTAATGGCTGCGGCAGCTGCTTATTACTTTACCTATGTAGCGCAAAACCCAGCCCTGTTATCAACATATTTGCTACTGGGTGGTTTGGCACAAGTTGTGGGTGCGCACATGGCAGCTACTCTTTCAAAGACGCTTTCGTCTAGGAACGCATCGATTTTTGGTCTGTTTGCCCTAGCAGCGTCATTGATAATCTGTAAATACGTAGCTATGAATATCGTAATGTTCTTCGTAATTATAATGCTGGCTAGGATATTCCTTGGCCTTTTGACAGCGGTTATGGTAAGCCTCTATTCAGATGTTGCGGTATATGCCCAGTGGAAGACCGGAGAGGATACCAGCCCATTTGTCATGGGATTAATGACCCTATCACTTAAAACAGCAGTTATTTCCAGGGGAACCATCATCCCATTTGTTCTGTCGGCAGCTGGATTTGTTGCCGGTGTAGACCCGGCTACGGCGTCAATGGCTATTAAAAATGCTGTAATTAATGTGTTTGTGTTCATACCGGGTATCTTTTCCTTAGTGGCTGGATTGATACTTGCGTTTGGGTACAAGTTAACAAAAGAGAGATTAATTGAATTACAAAACGAAATAAATATGAGGAAAGCGGAGGTTGGAGCGTAAATAAATTTATAGTCAAGGGGGGGTGCCTGTAAAATTTTAAGAATAAAACAATAAATACAAAAAGGAGGAAAACATATGCAAGAGGAACTTTTCAATAAAATAGTTGATATGGACGAAGAGGGTTCAGTAAAACTAGCCAAAGAGTATTTGGATGGTGGAGGAGATCCTCAAAAGCTACTTGAAACATGTCGAAACGCCATGGCCGTAATTGGCGACAAATTTGAAAAAGGGGAATACTTCCTGTCAGAACTCATACTCGGCGGAGAAATATTTACAAGCATAATGGAATTCACCTTGCCGCACATAAAAGAAGGTGAATCGAAGAAACTTGGCAAAATCGTACTTGGTACAGTAAAAGATGACATACATAACATAGGCAAGGACATATTTAAAGCATTTGCAGAGGCAGCGGGCTTCGAGGTAATAGACATCGGAGTAGACGTTCCAGTAGAAGATTTTGTACAACAGGTTAAAGAACACAAGCCTGACATTATAGGAATGTCCTGTCTAATAACAGCCGGTATTACTTC
>LFSJ01000099.1:6687-11082 GCA_001512695.1 Tepidanaerobacter sp. DTU063
GGCAGAGTAGACGAAGAAGTTAAACAGTTGGCAGGGGCAGATGCATGGGCTGATGATGCGGCTAAGGGAGTAAGGTTGTGCAAAGAATTAGTTGGGGTAAAGGAGTGATACAAGGTGACTAAGAGTGCTCAGGAACTTGCGAACGAGCGCCTTGCGCGCATAGAAGCAGCTATGAATCTTCAGGAACCTGACAGGGTTCCGCTTAGAGGAATAGGCGGAGATATAATTCCTGCATATGCAGGTATCACCCAGCAAGAATTTTGCTATGACTATGATAAAGGCATAAAAGCAGTTGAAAAGTTTTTAAAGGATTTTCCGTTTGACTGGCCTTCGGGTTCCATTCCCGGTCTTGACGGAAGGGTGTTTAGTGTGGCATTTGCTAACAGCCCCGAGGTAGCTCCAAGTACAACCTTCATTTCAGGTCCTATGCATGATGTGCTGGGAGATAAGTACTATAGATTTCCGGGCAATGAAATCGATGTAAATGCCACACCGCAGTTTATTGGCGGCACTTTTATGGATCCCGAAGAGTACGATGAGCTAATTGAAGATCCGGTAAAATTTGTAACCGAAAAGGTCCTACCGAGAGCATGTGACAATTTGGCCACGCCCAGACAGGCAATGGCTACATGGGTCAGGCTTGGCATGGAGTTTGGTAGATTCGCAGCTGCTGGCCGTCAAATAGGTATGATTGCTGCAAGCCTCGGCTATCCCTCCGTAAGGATGGGAGGAGCCTATGCGCCTCTGGATATTATTGGCGACTTTTTAAGGGGAATTACTAATACGGTATTAGATATCCGCAGGTATCCCGATAAAGTCAAGAAGGCAACTGAGGCATTGGTAGAGCCTATTTTGAACTATGCTCTCACTTACAAAAAACTAGGAATTAACCTAGTGATGATTCCTCTGCATTTGAATGAGTACTTGTCACCAAAACTGTATAAGGAGTTTTATTGGCCGACCTTAAAAGAAATAATTTTAAAACTCGGCGAAGAAGGTGTGAAATCCTGGGTATTCTTTGAGGGTCATCATGAGCAGCATTTGGAAACCATACTTGAACTGCCAAAGGGCTGGGGTGTAGCATACTTTGAAAAAACCGATGTAGTTAAGGCAAAACAAGTATTACAGGGACACACCTGTGTTGTTGGCGGTATTCCTGTAAGTTTGTTGGTCGGCGGCACTCCCGAGAGAATAAAAGAATATGTTAAGAATTTGCTGGAGCAAGTAAAACCCGGCGGAGGATTCATGCTTTCACCAAATATCGGAACAGCTCCTGCTGAAACACCGCTGGAGAACCTAACTGCCCTTATAGAAGCAGTAGAATTGTACGGTTAATATTNNGGCGCCTAAAATTTTACTCTGAAAAGAAGGTTCCGGGTGGTTGTTTCCGGGCATTGGTTTTAGCGGTTGCTATCCGCCTATGCGGAACTGCCTTTGCACTATAGAGTCAAAAATGCATCTACAACAGGAACAACGGGAGGAAGTGAAACATACAGCAAATAGTACCATTAAAAAATGTTATAATAATGGTATAATAGTCAGACAAGGGGTGATATAATGGATTTCTTTAATGTAACCATACTTCCTGACAGTGTACAAATTAAGGTACCGGCAGACTTTACTTTAAAACAAGTTTTTAATGAGAACGGTATAAACTTTGAATTTCCCTGTGGGGGACTAGGCGTCTGTAAAAGGTGTAAGGTAACTATCATTAGATCAGATGGGCAAGTCCAAGAGGCCCTTGCATGCCAGTACAGGGTAAAAGAAGATGTAACGGTGAAACTCCCTCACAAGGAAGCTAAACATGCCATATTGTCTGAGGGCATCGAGCGACACGTAGCCGTTGATACTTTGGTAAAAAAGGTGTATTTCGAGCTGCCTCATCCCACTCTTTCCGATAACAGGGATGACTGGAAAAGAGTCATAGAGCAACAAGGCATTAAAACGTCCCTGAAGGTACTGCAGGACCTGCCTGAAAAATTAAGGGAGAGTGACTTTAAAGTAACTGCAGTTATTGAAGCAGACAGGGTCATCTCTATTGAAAGTCGCGATACTACACATAAGCTGTTAGGGATGGCTTTTGACATAGGGACGACTACCATTGCGGGTTATCTAGTGGATTTAAAAAGCGGCAAGGATTTGTGCAGGGTATCTACATTGAATCCTCAAACGAGGTTCGGGGCAGATGTGATTTCCCGCATCAGCTATGCTTCCGAGTCAGCTGAAGGCTTAGACAAATTGCATGGTGCGGTAATAAACGAAATCAATAATCTGATTCAAGAAGCAGCAAAACAGGCAAATCATAGCCCCTTAGACGTTTATGCCATTACCTTTGCCGGAAATACTACTATGCATCATTTATTGCTAAAGATTCCACCAAAGTACTTAGCTCGAGCCCCTTACGTGCCCGTAGTAACGGCACCGGTAGTTGTAGATGCAGCTGAAATAAACATACGAATTAATCCTGAAGGCAAGGTTTTTGCATTTCCAAATATTGCTGGGTTTGTAGGAGGAGATACGGTAGCAGCTGCTTTGGCGGCAGAACTGGACAAAGCTGATAAGTTAAAGCTTTTAATAGATATTGGCACGAACGGGGAAATAGTGTTGGGCAGCAAAGGCAAGTACCTGGCATGCTCTACTGCGGCAGGGCCAGCTTTTGAGGGAGTGCAGATATCCTGCGGTATGAGGGGCGCCTCGGGAGCCATTGATCATGTATCGATTGGTGAAGAGTATGAGTACACCGTAATCGGCAACACTTCCCCGCGCGGAATTGCGGGTTCAGGTTTAGTGGATGCGGTGGCTGAACTCTTCAAAGCGGGGATTGTGGACGAGAAGGGCCGCTTATTAAAAGCCGAAGAGATAAAAGATCCGATTGGGAAACAGTATAAAGATAAAATTACAAGCATTAATGGCATTACGGCTTTTGTCATAGCTGAAGGTAGCTCGGGGCCTGTATATATAAACCAGAAGGATATCAGGGAATTTCAGCTGGCAAAAGGCGCAATTGCAGCGGGAATAGAAGTACTACTAAAAGAATATGGCGCAGAGACCAAGGATATCGATGAAGTATTTTTGGCTGGTGCTTTTGGGAACTACTTAAGGCCCGAAAGTGCATGCGATGTAGGATTAATTCCGAAAGAGTTAAAGGATAGGATTAAGGGAATAGGGAATGCAGCAGGTGCAGGAGCAAAGTTGGCCTTGATCTCACAGAAAGAATACGAACGAGCAGTAGCCCTTTCGCGTGAGATTAAGTATATAGAGCTAAGCGCACACCCCGATTTCAACAGTATATTTTTAAATAAAGTGGGTTTTTAATTTGGATAAAAAACTTTTTAAAACGGTATTTCTATACCGTTTTTTTTACGAATAAAATATTATATATAGAATTATAAAAATAACCAACTAATTCCATCTTTATCCGATAATAATAAACAGTGGGATAAATAGTTTAAGACTATATATTCAAAAAACACTTGACAATTCGCACAAAGCTGATATACTAATATTAGACATGTATATACAACTATTGATTTGTATATAAGGCTTCATTGTGATAATCGTCAAAGCAGCGAAAACTAAAAATTTTTGACAAGGAGGTGATAAAGTGAATAGGGACCCACAAGAACTTGCCAAAGAGAGAGCTGGACGAATTGAAGCGGCAATGAAACTACAAGAACCTGACAGAGTTCCTTGTTGGGGCCTCGGAGGAGATATTGTAGCTAGCTATTCAGGTATTTCGCAGTACGAATTTGCATACGATGAAGACAAGTGCCTGCAAGCCGTAGAGAAATTCGTAAACGCATTTCCTTTTGACGAAATGTCGCTAGCAGCTGCAAGCGGTGTAGACGGTCGCCCGATTGCCATGTCCTTCATAGATTATCCCGATGTTTTCACAAATTTAGTCTTTATTACTGGGCCATTGCACGACGCCTTAGGTGAGAATAAATACTACAGATTTCCGGGCAGGGAAATTGACGATGATTGCACACCTCAGTTTATCGGCGGCACTTTTATGGAAAGCGACGAGTATGATGATTTAGCAAAAAATCCCGTGGAGTTTATCAGGGATACCGTGCTTCCGAGAGCCATTCCGGGATTGGCAAATCCGCGTGAAGCCATGGCTATATGGGCCAGATTGGGAATGGCTATTGGAAAGGGATTTGCATTTATGGGAAGAATGGCAAGCATTTTAGGCAAAGCAGGATATGCGCTGGCTCCTATGGGATGGGCATGTGCTCCCTTAGATTTTATCGCTGACTACTTAAGAGGCTTTGATACGGTAATGCTCGATATTCACAGGTATCCGGATAAAGTCAAGAAAGCAGTCGAAGCCCTGTCGGAACCCGTTATAGAATTTGCGCTTGCGTCTTCGAAGCACACAGGAGCCGAAATCGT